>CAWUXI010000012.1:0-5100 GCA_963926405.1 uncultured Flavobacteriales bacterium | reverse complement strand
ATGAGCCGGGTTTGGATATATTTTTAAATACGCTAATTTATTATCTTGCATTCCTTGCCCCAAAGAATCTATATTAATCCCAAGGTAATTAGTTCCAACGACTGTTTCCGTATTATAAAGGTTTGCTGAGTTTACAGTAATGTGTCCCTGAATAAATTGTGTAGGAGATAAAAGAACAGAGTAGCGTTCTCCTGGATATAAGATTAGGGTGTCGTTATCGATTGGGTTAGGAAGAATTCTTCCGTCCGACATATGTGTTACTGCATTTGCTCCCGGTGGAAAAATGTATTCAACAGAATTGTACCCAACGTTTGCAATGTGCAATAAAGCTGTGTCGCCAGCGCTCATTTTAATTATTTGTGTAGTATCGTCAAATAATTGTGTTCCAGCCTTTCCGTTTACCATAAAATAATCGGCTTCGTACATGTGAAAGGGTCCAGGAGAAGGAACGTTGAAATTCCAGTATAAATACATGTCAGAAGAAAGGTAGTAGTACTCTTTATTAAACGAAGGCCCGTTTGCATATAAAAGGGTTGTGTCGGGGTAATTCCTAATTACAATCATTCCTGTCATCCCTAATGCAGCGTGCATATTAGTGTTTACATGGCAATGGTATAAGAAAGTTCCTGCGTGTTTAGCTTTGAACTTATAAGTTATGCTGTCATTAGACAAGATGCCGTATGATGTCGATGGAACACCATCGTTTATTTGTGTTACATCTAGTCCGTGCAAATGAATTGTGTGCGTTTCTGGAGAGAGGTTGTGCAATTTTAAATAAACACTATCATTTAGATCGTAAATAAGCAAAGGAGAAGGTAATGTGATTCTTTGATTGGGGGCATTCGGGTTAAATTCTCCAAAGCCCCAATAAGGAGTATTAGTGCCGTCCTCTCTTTGAAAAGTGCCGTCCATTTTGGAAATTAACTTCGTTTGCTTTATTTGAGAATTACCAAGTAATGGTAGAATTAACAGAACGATTAACAATTCCTTCATGGCATAATATTTAGGCGTGTTATCATTCCTCCAGGATAACCTCCTGTGGCAACAGTAACAAGGTTGTGATTATGAACAGGATACATTCCTGGTTGGTCTGGAACAAGTAATAGCGTCATCGCTTCACCAGGAAAAATGGGAAATGTATCTTTTTCCCATCCAATAATTTTTTGATGCACTGTCGTTTCTAATATTGTTACATGATAGCCATGAAAATGAAAAGGGCTAATCATTTGACCAGAATTAACAACAGAAATTATGATTGAATCATTTACGTTTCCAGTTACAGCACCTATTGGATCAGTAACTGTGTTTGGATAAATAAAATTATTAATCGTGAAAACTTCTGGTTTGTAGTAATTTGGAACTATCGAAGTTAAACCTCTAGCAATCGAATCGCTCAAGGATATTTTAGCTTCAAACAAATTCCAAAAAAAATGTATGTAACTACTATATCCAACCAAAATGTTTCCAGAAGCTCCTAGGTACTTTCCGTAAGATACATCAGAATAATACCTATATGTCCCATTGGAACCAAATTCAAGCTGAAAAGTTGCGGTGTCATCAGCGGCAATGTTATTTCCAGTTTCTAATATTGCGTTGACAGTAAAAGTATGTGGCAAACTATCCGTATTAATAATTGTAATTTGAAGTGTATCCATTCCTTCTATCTCAAGGGGGGCATTTGATAATTCAAATGAGGGGGTGTTATTAAATGAACAATAATGAATGAGATTAGCTGCTTGACTAACAGTGTCTCTATTGATATACAATGTGTCCTTTACAATTGTTGCAAAAGAGCTCAATGATGTTAAAAGAAACCCTATTATAAGTAGGTATTTACACATCACAATTTAGTTTTTATTACCTGTAATATCTCATATGTTTCTCTATTGCAAACATAACTAATCACTGATAGGTTATCTATAGTAAAGGTAGAATCTGTGGTTGGAATTTGGTAAGAAAAGTCATTGTAGAATTTTTCGCCGGCTGCAACTGTGCCACTAACCATTTGAGTTCCCCAGGTCCCATTTATATTATCTGTTAGTACACTATGATGGTGATATTCTTCTTCGGCAACACCTGTATTCAGCTCTTGAGGGGCAATTACCGTGTCTCGAATTAAATACAAAATGACATTGTATGTGCCTTCTAATTCTGATATAAATTCAGTTTCTGTATGCACAAAAATTGCGTTTGTTGAAGGAAAGTAGTTGTGTTGAATTTGCATATTTACTTGCAGTGGTGCTAATAATGCATTTGATGTAGCAAGCACCCAATCTGAGTCAAAGTACCAAACTGTATTACCTAATCCTTCATCGATTCTATTTATGGTTCCCATAGGGTTTCCTAAAAAACCAGGCATAGCTGTGGTATAATTGGTTCCAGCATCTGTTGTGAAATCAGTAATAAACTCAGGTGGAACGACTTGTTGAAAAGAACCATCTGGGCTCGCATGAATCGAAGCTACAAACACTCTTCCTGGATTATCTGTTTCTAGGGAGCTAGCGATTTCAGCTGCGGCAGGACAATTGGTGCATCTGTGTCCTGTGTAGTCTTCGATTAAAACATTTCGGTTGGTATTTGTATTGGCAATCCATGTTGGGTAAGGATAGGTTGCTGGATCTCCACCAGGATATAACGTCCAATCTATGGCTCCTTCTTCAATTGGAATAGGGTTTTCTACTTTATCACAAGAAATAAATACAAGTAAACAAATAGCTGTTATTGGTAGAAGTAATTTTCTCATATTAAAAGCTTGAAGTGACAGTAAATGTAAATCCATTGGAGGCAGGAACGGCTCGACAAACGCCGCCTACACAAAATATTCCTGCTCGTTGTCTTCCATATTGGAAGGAAAAACGATGCGGTCCTATAACGTAGCCGATGTTTCCGAGTAAGTAATGAAGTTGTAAAACTTCATTACGATTGCCATAATTATATTGGTCTAATATGGCAAACGACCAATGTGATCCATAGGTGTATTCTATTTGTCCAAATGCCCAGTTTCCTTGATCTTGTTGAGTTGCTAAATGTTGTGCTTCATATCTAATACTGTGCTTTTTGTTAAGGTTTTGCGTTATGTCCAATACAAATATCTGAGCAAAGATTAACTCATGATTTTTTGCTACTAAAATTGCCCTATCATCAAATACAAAGTTAAAGTAGTTAACAGATGCTTTTAACTTCTTATTAAATTTTCGCTTTATCTCCAGGTTGAAATCCTGAACAAACATACTATCTGTCATAGAAAATGGAGTTGTTTTGTACCCTTTTCGAGAAGTGGTCATATCAGCCAAATATTCTCTTTTGGGAGCATAGGCTGTCGCATAGTTTAAGCTAATAACGGTTCCGTACTTGCCTCCTAACTTTGTTTTTTTAGGGATGCGGTAAATAACATCCGCTTGAAATGCCACTTCTCCTCGCGCATTTGTTGCATAAGGATATAATGTGGATGCTAGGCTATATGTATGTTGTTTTGTCAATGTTGGAACATATCCAATTAATAAATCAGTAGGACCAACAGTAACATTCGTAGAACGCCATAGCATATTATCGTTATGTTTTGCACTTAAGTCAATAGCAAAACCTTTTGTAGAATAACCAAGGTTTAAAAGAATTCCTTCTCCATTTTTGTATATATAATTGAACCGGTCGTCTTGAGAGTCTGGATACGGGTCATTTTCTTTAATAATATATTCTCCAGAAAACCTCACCTTACCATATCTTAATCCTATTCTTCCTCCATAAGAGCCAACATTTTTTGGCATTATAAAGTTTGGCGTTAGATTATCTTCATTGTACCTACTAACGAAACTACCACCAATTGTTACTAGAAGTTTCGATTCATTAAAAGCGCTGTCTAATAATTCGTTAAGGTTTATTTCTCCATCAAAACCTCTGATTAGTCCATTTCCATTGGTTAGTCCATCTTGGAAAATATACCGTTGTTTACCAGTAAAGGCTTTTAGGTACACCCCTTTATACGGGGTGTATTTAAGTCTTACTCCATCCAGCGCATTGTCTATTCCTAAATTTCGTTCTTCATAGGCTCTTAATATGAGTCCACTTCCAAACTGTTCGTAGAAGTTTCCTACTGTAACATCAAGATCCTTATTTTTCCAATTTACATATCGATATCCTAAACCACTTCCTTTAAATGAGGTAGGGTAGCCTTCAATAGGGTTTAGATAAGATTCGTACCGCACACCTGCACTAAAGTTACCTCTTGTATAATTAATGTTTGCAAATGAATTTAACCCCATTTTGTGATCGGGTAATATTGCGTTAATTAAGGTGTCTTCGTTGTAATACTGGCTTATGGTTTGGAAGTTTCCACTTACTGTTCCTAAATCTTTTTCTTGTGAAAAGAAAGTTGCAGAAAACAACAAACTAAAAGTAATGCTAAATAATCTGGTGGCTTTCATTTTTAGGTTTTATGAGAAAGAAATCTATTTGTTTATAGAGCTAGAACTTTTTTGTAAAGTTCTTCTTCATCTCCAGTGGCGTAATTATTATGATGCCAAACAATTTTTCCATTTCCATCAACTAAAAATGTGTGCGGGACATTATTGACATTCATTGCTCTTTTTAAGTCACCGTTAGGATCAAGGAGTATTTTGTAACCCCATCCTTGTCCATTTACATAAGGCTCAACCCTTCCAGTAGATCTTGCATCATCAATTGAAACAGCAATCAATGTAACTCCTGTTTCATCTTGCCAGTCCTCATAATTTTCTGCAATAGCATTTAGCTCAGCTTTACAAGGCTTACACCATGTAGCCCAAAAGCTTATGATAATTGGTTTTCCATCGTTTTTAAATTGAGAGATATCAATCATCTTTCCTGATAAGTCTTTTAATTTGACCGAAGGCAGTGATTTGCCGGTTTGTGCAATTAGCATTCCTACCGATAATAAAGCAATACTTAGAGTTAGAATTTTTTTCATAATTAAATTTATTATTTTATTGGGATTTAGCAAAAACCAATCCAAGTTGCAGCGCTATGTAAAGGTAATCATCCATTTTATATTGCAAGGAAATATTGCTAGAATATGTTCGGTTTATTCTTGGATTTCAATCATCGCCGCTTGCTCCTAATTGTCTA
>CAWUXI010000011.1:0-8424 GCA_963926405.1 uncultured Flavobacteriales bacterium | reverse complement strand
CACCACCAAGCGTACGGGTCTCGTACTTGGCGGTTCGTAGTCCATCTTCTTAGCCGCTCTTTACACCGACCAAAACTATTTTGTACTTTATAAATAGGCTACGAATTTTCTAGGGAATCGGACACCCAGTAACGAAAATTTACGCTCCCATTTTAATTTCCAAAAGGACTACGTTCAGTCCTTCCCTGCTTGTGAGACCTATATGACTATGCATACCTCGTTTCCTACAAGTACTATGACCTCTGCTGACTTCTCTGTTATACCATCTCGTAGCTACAGAGACCTCCCCAGGTAATTGCATCTTCTTTCCTTCGATTCCTGCCGTATCTACTAATAAAACACTCGCTTTGCAGCGTTTGGACTTTGCAAAGATGTGCTTGCTCATCCGATTTTATTAGCCTCATATACGGTTCCTGTTCGTCAGTACCGAATTTTGTAGTCTCGCTTCCTTCAGTGCATACCTCGCGATAAACCACCTTGCGACTTACTAATGGTTCGAAGCGTTACCTCCGCCCATAAGGGACTTGCACCCTCTAGATTAATTCCTATCTTTATAGGAAAAGATGCCCATGCTGGGCACACACAATGTATAAAAATAATAGCCGAGATAGAAGTAAATCCAATGGCTTCAGCCCGTTTCAATTTTCGTGCAGCTTGACCGAAAGTGCCACGCAGTCGACTACTATTCTTATACTCACCGTTATGGGCAAGTTTAACAAACATAGCGGTTCAAGGCAGGCTGACCACCTAATGCGACAAACAAAAAAAGTGGAGACAAGGATGGGTTTAATGTTGAATAATTAACTCTTCCTACTAATCTAAAGATTCTTTCAGTCGTTCCATCACTATAATGGTTGTGATATAAATAATTGGACAGTAGGTTAACGCGACAGAACCTCTTGCGGCCATATCTGGGGTATAAATATGTTTTAACAAGATGTTTAGCCCCCTATTGAAACCTCAAGGCAACCATTTGTTCAAAAACTTCGTTTATGAATAAATATAAACCGACAGAAATATGCGTATTTTCAAACTAATTCTTCTCGTTTCTTGTTTTACAACAAATATCGTCCAGGCTCAATCAAATTCTTATTTTAGTATTAAGGATGATGGTCATATGTATCAAATAATCAGAACAAGTACGAACCACTACGTAACATTAGGCACAAACTCCTCACAAGGAGTAACAAAACTTCAACTGGCAAAATGGGATGCAAGTTTTAACGAACAATGGAATTACGAATTTCCGAGTGCAGACATTTCTGCAATAGACCAAATTTCTTATCTAAAAGAGTCGCGTTTTGGATCTTATTATCTATGTGTTCCAGCGCCTACAGGTAACGCTATCGTATTCAAAATATCTCCTACTGGTGACTTAATATGGCAAAAAGAATATGGTGTTTCTGGTTTTGTTATCGCAAACGCATTTCAGATTGCACCAGAAGGAGATGATGGGTTTATATTTGGTACCGGGTCATGCAGTGTTTCAAATGGAATTGTAAAATGTGATGGGGCAGGAAACATAGAATGGCAAAAAGTATTTAATCGATCAGACGCTGGCGGTGTTATTACATGCAGCGGAATCGTTAATCATGGATCAGGCTATATTATTACCTCAAAATTTAATGGTGATTCTTTTGTCAATCAGAAAATTGATGCTTCTGGAAATTTACTTAGTTACAAGGCTTACAAAAATAACAGTAAAACTATGTCGGCTCACAAGTCTATTGCATATGGAGATGGAATTGCAATTTTAGGAGATTACAATTCATCTAATAATAATATTGACAGATTTATTTGTTTTGTTGACTCTAATTTAACTTTAACCGTTTATAATGACTTAGTCGTTGCTGCAGGTTCTACTCTAATGAATGGTGATTATTGTGTTGATGGGACAGGCCAAAACATCCTATTAACTGGCCAAAAATATAATGGCACCAATTCTAGGTCGTTTATATTGAGCCTTTCGTCATCAGGCAATATAAATTGGAAGGCAAAGTCATCCAACCCAGGTGGATTAGCAGGGATGACTGCATGGTCTGACCGTGTTATAAGCGTTGGTAGTGGTGATGGCTCGGTTCCTGTAATTAGCATTACAGATAATACTGGTGCAGGATTTTGCGATAGTCTAACGCTAGACGTCAATAATTATCACCCTACCTTAGCATTGTTAACAGGCACAACTTACTCATATGACATCACTTCCTTTTGGGGTTCAACTGCGACTATAACTTCTACAAATGACATTGAATATACAAGAACTATGATTTGTGGATCCGCACCGGTTGGAATTGAATCAAATGATGAAATCCAGCAGCTATCGATCTATCCAAACCCTGCTAGTGACGCAATGGTAGTTGAGTTTGGTTCAGAAAATTCATTGTCATTAATTGTTACTGACTTATCAGGTAAGGCTATTATTAATAGGCCAAATTTTGTATCAGGAACTAGAATAGATCTTACCGATTTAAAATCAGGTCTATACATCATTCATCTTAAATCGGAGACACAACTCATTTTTCAGAAGTTTATTAAACAATAAGGGGATTCTTGGTTTCATTTGGTATTGGAATACATCTAAAGGCACGAGAACTGGTTCTGCCCTATTAAC
This sequence comes from uncultured Flavobacteriales bacterium, assembly GCA_963926405.1. GTDB lineage: Bacteria > Bacteroidota > Bacteroidia > Flavobacteriales_D > Parvicellaceae > CALSMU01. Next base: position 5,813 of record CAWUXI010000011.1, on the reverse strand, counting down.
TTTCCAGCGTTTCAGCTCGTATGTTAGCAAAGTGAACTAAAAGGTTGATAAAAAAGTATACGCTCATAACTTTATGAGCGTATACTTTTTTAGCCAAAGATTGGTTCTTTAGCTGGGTACCAAGATAAAAATTGGTTAATAAATGTTTGCAATTAAAAATAACGTAAGATTTAATTCTCGCAGTAAAATCTAAAAAATTCTGGATAGAGTGCTACAAATTTCTTTCTGAAATTTTCGCAATGACTTACATAATCAATATTTCAATTAAATCAGCTCACTGAATCTAAAAAGTTCTGCTCATTAAGCCTGCAGAAAAGTCATATAAATATTGTTTCTTGGCAACATCAATTTGGATAGCATCTAAAGCTTCTATTGATTTTTGGTAGTAGCTATCCATAACTTCATCTGCTTTTTCTTTCACAGATAATGCTTCAAAAATTTCGGTAACCGCTTCTACTTTATCCACACCACCTTCTTTTGAAAGCCAATTTTTTAAGGTGATATTTTGACTTTCATCGCCATCTTCCAATGCTTTAAGCAATAAATACGTCTTCTTATTTGCTAAAATATCTCCCCCTACTTTTTTACCCACTAAAGCAGCATCTCCGAAGACATCCAAAATATCATCTTTAATTTGAAAAGCAATTCCTAAATTCAATCCGAAGTCATATAGTTTTTCAGCATCTTCTTTCGGCGCGCTTGCTAAAATAGCACCTAACTTGAGAGCACATGCAACCAGTACAGACGTTTTTAAGCGAATCATTTCTATGTACTCATCGATACTTACGTCATTCCTAGACTCGAAGTCCATGTCATGTTGTTGCCCTTCACAAACTTCTATCGCTGTAACATTAAACAAATCCAAAACATCTCTAAGAAATTCATTTTTACAGGATGTAACTAAGGAAAATGCTTGAACAAACATTACATCTCCAGAAAGAATAGCTGCGTTAACATTCCATTTTTCATGAACAGTAGCCTGCCCTCTTCTTAAAGGTGCGTTATCCATAATATCATCATGTAAAAGTGTGAAATTATGAAACACCTCAATCCCCAAGGCAGGTTTAATTGAATCAGACACTATACCACCAAACAGATCGGTTGCTAATAAGGTTAATACAGGCCTTAACCTTTTCCCTCCTAAATCAAGAATATAGTTAACCGGATCATAAAGCGAAAAATCTTTGTTTTCTTTTTGGAACTTCTCAATTCCCTTTGTTATAATCCCTTGATATTCTGGTATTGACTTCATTATTCTTTTATCAAACTCATCAAATATTTCCCATAACCACTTTTAAGCAACGGTAAAGCTATTTCCTTTAATTGGTCATCATTTATATACCCTCTTGCATGCGCCACAGCTTCAATACACCCTACACCTAACCCTTGTCTTTCTTCAATAGTCTGGACATAACTACTCGCTTGCATTAAAGAGGTGAAAGTGCCTGTATCTAGCCAAGCTGTGCCTCTTTCAAGCATTTGAACTTTTAACTTACCTCTACGCAAATATTCTTTATTAACATCTGTAATTTCATATTCACCTCGTGAACTAGGCTCTAAATTTTCTGCAATTCCTATAACGTCATTGTCATAAAAATACAATCCAGGTACAGCATAGTTGGATTTTGGATTTTTAGGTTTTTCTTCAATGGATAAAACATTATGTTGATTATCAAAATCAACAACTCCATATCTTTCTGGATCAGAAACATGATAAGCGAAAACAAGACCCCCATCTGGGTTTTTACTTGATCTCAATAATTTTCCCATTCCAGTCCCAAAGAATATATTATCTCCTAATACAAGAGCTACTTTATCATTTCCAATAAATTGCTTACCGATAACAAATGCTTGGGCTAAACCATTTGGTTCTGACTGAACAGCGTAAGTAAACTTGCACCCTATTTTTTTTCCATCACCCAGCAGCATCTGAAAAGCAAGCTGATCATGTGGTGTTGTAATTATCAAAATTTCATTTATTCCGGCAACCATCAGCGTAGAAAGAGGATAGTAAATCATCGGCTTATTATAAACCGGCATTAATTGTTTACTTACTGCTAAAGTCAAAGGATGAAGCCTTGTTCCAGATCCACCTGCTAATATAATTCCTTTCATGTTTTATTTAATTTCAAGTTCTTCCAATTCTATATCTTCTTCCTCATCAAATAATTCTAGAAGAGGTTCTTTAAATGCTTTTGTAGTTATTCTTTTTTCAAGAGAAAGTAAAAGTGAAGGAAGTAATACCAAATTAGCAAGCATTGCTGTGAACAATGTTGTTGCTACCAATAACCCAAGTGCTTGTGTTCCTCCAAAATCAGATGCAACAAAAACTCCAAAGCCAAAGAATAAGATGATTGAGGTGTATATCATGCTAACACCGGTTTCTCTCAAAGCTATAAGGACGGCCTTTTTAATGTTCCATTTGCTTGTTTTGAGTTCCATTCTATACTTTGCTAAAAAGTGAATTGTATCATCTACTGAAATACCGAAAGCTATACTAAAGACTAAAATTGTAGAAGGTTTTATTGATATCCCAGCAAAGCCCATAATTGCAGCTGTTATTATTAGCGGAACTAAATTCGGCAACAATGACACTAATACCATTCTCCACGAATGAAATAATACAGACATCAAAATAGCAATTACAAAAATAGCTATCGCCAAACTAATCAATAGGTTTTTTACTAAATACGTAGTTCCTCTAGTAAATTGTATGCCTGTTCCTGTTATGAAATAATCGTTTTGAGAAGCTTGCACAACTTCTCTAATTAAGCCTTCGAAACTTTCTTCTCTATGAAAAGTATAAATCAACTCCTGCTCAACTTCTGCATCAAAAGCATATTCCAGTCCGGGGTTTTCAGCTATTAGCTTTTCCTTCAAATCATAAATCACCCAGCTATAATTATTATATAATTGCGTTAAAATTGTATCTCTTTTATCTAAGTCACTTTCAGAAAAGGCAGCATTAAGCATGTTTTTTTCTGCAAAAATTATTTTATCAATTTTCTCTTCAACCCTTTTGACTAGTGCAGCCATCGAATCTGTTCCTATATCAGCAATTTGAACAGTTACTCTTGTTTTATGCATGGTTGAATCCAAGAATCCATTTACCAATCTTCCTGAAGTATCTGACTCTGCATTATTTATTTTAAAAGTATTGTTGAAGTACCCATCATCCTTAATTTTCCCTAAAGTTTTAAGATGCAATCGATAATGTTTTTCTTTCCCTCCCTTATAAACTTGATTTAAATATTTTACAGCATCCACAATGGAAATGGATTTTGATAGCTTATCCTCAGTTAATAAAATTTTCTGTATGGAATCGATTTTATTCAGCAAATTCAAATCCTTGTAAATGGTATCTTGCGATTTAAAGACTAATTCAAATGGCATTACACCGTTGAGCTGTTTTTCGAAAAATTTCAAATCCTGTACAACAACATCATTCTTAGGAAGGTCATCTACTATATTTCCAGACAAGCGCATTAGCGACATCCCATACAATCCTACAGTAATAATAGCAACCGTAATAATATAAACAAGTTTTCTATATTTAGTTGTCCAAACCACTAATCTATCTACAACAGCATAAAGCCACTTTTTATCTAGGTGCTTTACGTGCTTTTCTTTTGGAGGCCCTAAATAACTATATATAATCGGCACCACTAATATGGACAAGAAGAACATTGCTAAAATATTTATAGCAGCAATTATTCCAAACTCTTTCATCATATCTGCCTTTGTAAAAATAAATGTTCCAAAGCCCATTGCGGTGGTTGCGTTAGTTAACAAAGTTGCGTTACCCACTTTTCCTATTGTACGAGAAAGTGCTTTTGCCTTGTTTCCGTGAATTTTAAATTCTTGTTGATATTTATTTATTAAATAAATACAATTCGGAATTCCAATAACAATCATTAGCGGGGGGATTAATCCCATTAATGCTGTCAGCTCAAAACCGATTAATCCAATAGACCCCACAGACCAAACAACACCAATAACTACAACAACCATTGACACTAAAACGACCTTGAAAGACCTAAAAAACATGAATAGTAAAAGAGACGTAATCAACAATGTTAACAGGACGAATACAGATAATTCATCTTGAACCTTTTTCATAGTTACAGAACGTATATAGGGCAAGCCAGAATATTTAAACTCTCCTAAAGTATCGGTATATTCTTCAGCTATTGCAGCTATATCAAAAACTAAAGACCCTCTGTTCTTTGAATTAAAAATAGGCTCGTTTACAAAAACCATCATAATATGAAGATTGGAGCTATCTTTATAAATCATATTGCGATAAAAAGGAAGGGAATAAACTACGTTTCTAATACTATCTACCTCTTTTTGATTTTTCGGAAAACGTGTAAATAATGGCTTTAATTCGAATGTTTTGGCAGAATCATTTTTGTGAATATTGAATAAATGTGCTTCGGAAAAAACGGAATCAATAGCAGATGCAGAATCTCCATCAGGTGTTCCTTCAACATGCACTTTTAGTTTTTTCAATCTATTCCCAAGCTCATACCAATCTTGAAAGTTATCCTTTTCATAAAAGTCTTCACTTGTGTTAGCAATTACCACAACTAATCCATCTTGCCCGAAATCTTTTCTAAATTCTTGGTAAACGATATTGGTAGAATCTGTCTTTGGAAGCAGCCCTCCAAATTCATACATAATTTGGATGGACTTAGTAAAATATCCTAGAAACAGAGTAACACATAGAATTCCAATTAGAATTGCTAATCTATTTCGTAATATACCTTTTGCTACCTTCTGCCACATACTGTGATACTTCAATTATAAACAGCTAGCAAAACTACTGAATTATTTGTTAAAAACATATATAAAACCACATTGAAGCGTATTATTAAAATCGAATTGAAAGCGTGATTTTATAGGTGAAATTCTCCTTCTGTTTATCAAGTGCATAAGCTCCATACCGATAAAACATACCAAACCCTAAACCACTTGTTCCAGAGTGTATGATATTATGAATTTTAACCCCAGACTCATAAAAGCCTTTTTCCATTGTTTTGCCCTCAATATGAGCATGGTGATTAACTTTCACTTTATCTCCAAACCCAATTCCTTGATACAATGCTAATTCAGGCTGAAACGGCCCTTTCCTTAGAAATGTTCCAAAATTTTGTTCCCAAAATGCATTTACAAAAGCAGACGCATAGAATTCATTTACATACATCGTTTCGAAACTTTCGAAAACAGATATCTCAAAATCTTTTTTAGTCCCTTGCTGATTGAACAAATAAGAAAAAGGAACCTCTTTTGAAACGAGCCCGCCGATGATAGCAAAATTTGATTTACCAAAAAATGGCAATGAAAAATTGTCTGTAACTTTCACTAATAAACGACTGAATTTATTTGTAGTTAAATAAGGAATCGTGCGCTGATAGCTTAAATCAAAAACAGGATACTTTGCAGAAATATCAACTAATTTACTTCCATTATACATCACTTTTGAAAATGGAGAATAACTTAATTCAACGCCTATTAAAGAATAATAAAATTCAGAAATTGACAAAACTGTATTTTCACCCGTTATTTGTTCAAATTGATAATTGTAAAGTGGTGCTAGTCTCTGTATTTTCCCGATAATTTTTACCTTAACTCCCTTAACTCTAAATCGAAGACTTGCTTTCCAATTAACGTCCTCGTCATAAAGAGTTGTATACAAACCATACAAATCTTGACTATTACCCAGTTTTCTATCCATCCCCATGGCAATACTTCCAGCTTGACTAATGTCATGTGTAAAGGAAATATTTAACCCTACTCCCTTTTTTGGCCAT
>CAWUXI010000010.1:0-5278 GCA_963926405.1 uncultured Flavobacteriales bacterium | reverse complement strand
ACAGATGGATTTACAGGTGCCGTGCCAAATAATGCTTTTGGATATGGAAAACTGGATGGCTTTAACACATTAGTTACTGCGCATTTTACTGCAGATTATTCTGGAAACAGCGAAATATGTGAAGGTGACAGCAATCAATTTTCTATTACTTCAAGCAATGTATCTTATATATGGGAATCAGGAAACACTTCAAGTTCACACTATTTTTCGGATAGCATTGACACCTATTTTATCGCTACTGATTTAATTACTGGCTGCACCAGCGACACAATGAATATAATTACATCCGTTGCTGCAAATCCAATTGCATCTTTTTCCGGAAACAGCTTAATCTGTGAAGGTGATAGTAATCAATTTTCCATTACTTCAAGTAATGTTTCTTATCTGTGGGAATCAGGAAACACTTCAAGTTCACACTATTTTTCGGATAGCATTGACACCTATTTTATCGCTACTGATTTAATTACTGGCTGCATCAGCGACACAATGAATATAATTACATCCGTTGCTGCAAATCCAATTGCATCTTTTTCCGGAAATAGCTTAATCTGTGAAGGTGATAGCAATCAACTTTCCATTACTTCAAGTAATGTATCTTATCTATGGGAATCCGGTAACACCGGCAGTTCACAGTATTTTTCAGATAGTATTGACACCTATTTTATTGTTACAAACTTAACCACGGGATGCATCAGCGACACAATGAATATAATCACATCCGTTTCTCCCAAACCGACTTTAGATTGTTTAACAAATACCTTTGACTTCTGTGAAAACACCTCCATTACAATTACAGAAACTGGGGTTTTTAATTCTGTAATCTGGGGTGATGGATCAACAATTAATCCAAGGGTATTTACACAAGACTATGCTGGTTATATTCTAGGTATCGATACTAACTCTTGTAAAAGCGACACTTGTTTTATTGCAGTTACAGAACAACCGAATCCAATACAACCAATAATTACAAATAACAACACCGTTTTATCTTCAACAAATGAATATGCAAGCTACCAATGGTATTTGGATGGCCTATTAATCACAGGCGCTAATGATAGCGTTTATGCAGCTCTGGAGAACGGGAATTATCAGGTGGAAGTTTTTAATTCTTTTGGATGCAGTACATTTTCGAGCATTACAACAACTACAACTGTTGGCATAAATGAACATAGTATAAACGGGACCATTTACCCCAATCCGAATAACGGAGCTTTCACTGTTGAAACAAATCAAAACAACGTTACACTAAGCTTGTATAGTAGTTTAGGCAAACTAATTTCAACGAAGTATGCCACTGAATCAAGAATACATACTTATCAAAATTTAGCTACAGGAACCTACTTTTTATTGTTGTCTGACGACTTTCAAGTAGTTTACAAGAAAATAGTTGTGCTTAAATAGGCAAAAAGTTTTCTTGACAGATTTATATTTATATTTTTGCGATAAATAAAATTTAATTTTAATACGAATTATGAATTTAAGTGGAATTATTGCTATTTCTGGAAAAGGCGGATTGTATACTATTGCTGGTCAAAGTAAAAACAATGTTATAGTTGAATCCGTAATTGACGGAAAGAAATCTCCAGCATTTTCATCAAACAGAATTAGTGCCTTAGAGGACATTAGCATCTATACTTACGAAGGGGATGAACTTCTAGCTGATATATTTAAAGCAATTTTCGATCAAGAAAAAGGTGGCGAAGCACCAAGTCACAAAGACAGTGTTGATGACTTAAAAAAATATTTAAGAGGTATTATCCCTGAATATGATGAAGAAAGAGTCTTTACTTCTGATATTAAAAAATTATTCCAATGGTACAATCTATTGCATGGTGCCAAAAAATTGGTTTTAAAAGAACCGAAAAAAGAGAAAAAGAAAGCTGAAAAAAAAGAAGCTGCCCCTAAAAAAGAAGCTGCTCCTAAAAAAGAAACCGTTGCGAAAAAAGCTCCTGCTAAGAAAAAACCAGCACCTAAAAAAGCTCCTGCTAAAAAGAAATAACACTTTGCTCAGCATAAAAAACGCCACTAATGAAATCATTAGTGGCGTTTTTGTTACTTGTATTTTTAGCTATATACTCTGTTTACCTAGTAGCAACACAGGATTCTCCATATAGTTTTTAAAGTCTTTTAAGAAAGCTGAACCAACAGCTCCATCCACCACACGGTGATCACAACTTAAAGTCACTTTCATAATATTACCTGGAACTACTTCTCCATTTTTCACAACAGGAACATTGTTAATGCCGCCTATCGCTAATATACATGCGTCTGGTGGATTTACAATAGCTGTAAAGCTTTCTATCCCCATCATTCCTAAGTTAGAAATAGTAAATGTATTTCCTTCCCACTCTTCAGGTTGTAATTTTTTATCTTTTGCTTTTTGAGCCAGCTCTTTAACTTCCGCTCCTATTTGCGTTAATGATTTACCATCAGCAAAACGAATAACAGGAACCAAAAGTCCATCAGGAACTGCCACTGCCACTCCAATATGTATATGGTCGTTTCTTCTAATAAAATCGCCATACCAAGCAGAATTTACATTTGGATTGTCTTTCAATGCTACAGCACAAGCTTTTACCACCATATCGTTAAATGACACTTTTTGAGGAGCAATCATTTTATTAATAGAAATTCTTGCAGCCATTGCATTATCCATATCAATGGATACATTTAAATAGAAATGAGGAGCTGTAAACTTACTTTCGGCTAAACGTGCAGCAATAACTTTTCTCATCTGAGAAACAGTCTCGTCAGTAAAGCTTTCTGTTCCAACAAATGAAGTTCCTCCACCTTGATAATTATCGATATCTCTTTTTACAATTCTACCACCTTCGCCACTACCTTGAATAAAAGAATAGTTAATTCCTCTTTCTTGTGCTAATCTTTTCGCTAGTGGAGATATTTTAACTTTCCCTTCGCTAACAGTACTTGCTGATGGATATTGAGTAGGAGCGCTAGCTGCAGCTTGCACCGGAGCTTTTACCACAGCGGCAACCTTTGCAGGTGCTGGACTTGGAGCAACAGCTACCTCTACTGGAGCTTCTTTAACCTCTGCAGCGACATCAGCTTCTGCTTTTAGTATTGCCCCTATGTCTTCTCCTTTCTTACCTAATATTGCAAGGATAGAATCAATAGGAGCTGTTTTACCTTTGTCAACACCAATATGCAACAAAACACCTTCTTGAAACGCTTCAAACTCCATTGTCGCTTTATCTGTTTCGATTTCAGCTAACAAATCACCAGTTTCAACATTATCCCCTACTTTTTTATACCATTCAGCAACAACCCCTTCAACCATGGTGTCACTTAATTTGGGCATTCTTACTATTTCCGCCATTTCAAATTGTTTGTTTCCGTTTTTCCTAGCTAAATTTAATCTTTGTACTCTATTATATAAGGGTAATCTCCTACATACACATCTTCATAAAGTTCTTTTGCTTCAGGTTCTGGAGAATCTTCCGCAAATTTCACAGACTCATCAATGACGTCTTTAACTTTTTGAATGATTTTCTCAATCTCATCATCAGTAGCCAATTTGTTTGCTTTAATTGTACTTAAAACTTTATCAATTGGATCCTGGTTTTTAAAATCTTCTACCTCTTGTTTAGTTCTGTATTTCTGTGGATCCGACATTGAATGCCCCTTATACCTGTAAGTTCTAATATCCAACAAAACAGGCCCTTTACCTGCTCGAACATGAACACATGCATCTTCAATCGCTTCATGTACTGTTTCGATAGTCATACCATCCACAACAAAAGAAGGCATTTCATAAGAATCTCCCATTTTAGACATGTCCATAACATTGGTTGTTCTCTCTAAAGAAGTTCCCATGGCATAGTTATTATTTTCAATAATAAAAATAACTGGTAATTTCCAGATCATCGCCATATTAAATGTCTCGTGCAATGCTCCTTGACGAGCCGCTCCATCCCCAAATGAACAAAAAGTAACATTCTTAGTTCCTTTATATTTTTCAGCAAATGCAATACCAGCACCCATTGGAATTTGAGCACCAACAATACCGTGCCCCCCCATTAAGCCACTTTCTTTATGAAACATATGCATTGAACCACCTTTTCCTTTTGAAAGTCCAGTAGACTTGCCATAAAGCTCAGCCATCATATATTTTGGATGTACCCCCAATGCTATTGGATGTGCATGATCTCTATAAGCAGTAATGTGCTTATCTCCTTTTTTAGAACCAGAAGCTGTTCCGGTTACTAAGGCTTCTTGCCCTATATATAAATGACAAAACCCACCAAATTTCTGTTGGATGTATAGATGCCCTATTCTTTCCTCAATCTTGCGCATCAACAACATATCCTCATACCATTTCAAATATTGCTTTTTGCTATATTTTAATTTAGGTGTTGATTTAACTGTTGTTTTGCTTTTTGCTATAGTTTTTGTCGCCATCGGTTTTAATATTGGTGCACAAATATAAATTAAATTCTAATCGGTTTTGAAGTATTGCCTACTACTCTTTAGAAACATTCTACAACGCTTCAGTTTCAAATGCCAACGGAAGTAAATCTGTTACAGTGTCAAATATAAAAACTTCTCCTTCTTCTCCTTTTAAAATTACTTCGATATTTGAGTTTTGAATGCGCTCATACTCGGACATCACTTGTCTGCATGCCCCACAAGGAGATACAGGCTCAATCAATTTTACGGAAGAGGCTTTAGCTGTTATCGCAATCTTCACAACTTTAAGGTCAGGATAATTAGCTTTACAATAGTATAATGCAACTCTTTCTGCACATAAAGAAGATGGGAACGCAATATTTTCTTGATTATTCCCAAGAATAATTTCTCCATTTTCAAGCAGCAAAGCAGCTCCAACTCTAAAGCCAGAATAAACAGCATACGCATTTTTTAAGCTTTTTTCCGCTGCTAACATTAGATCAGCATCTGGTTTTTCTAACTCTGCCAAATTATCATAAATTCTATAGCTAATGTTCAAATCTCCTTTTCTCATATCCTTTATTCTTACCAATTAATCTACATCAAAAATAAAACCGCAATTTTTAGGTAGGCGTATCTCTAACCAAATTGTTTTATTAACTATATTGCTCTTAAGTAACTATTACTAATACCTATTAGTTAATAACAAATATAGTCTGCTAATTTAAGTAGTATTTTTTACTTTATTTTTATAATCTTAGCAAACGACGCAATTGAAACTCATTTTAGACATATTACAAACGTTCGACCCAACTTCCCTAAAGGAAATGGACTCTGTTAAATTGCTTAACAGAACTGACACCAAATTTGT
>CAWUXI010000009.1:0-17344 GCA_963926405.1 uncultured Flavobacteriales bacterium | reverse complement strand
CTTTAGCGAACGTGCGCCAAAAATAGGAGATGACTTTTTCACTATTTGCATTGCCCAACGAATAGCTATCTGAGAAGGTGTATGTCCAATTTCTTTGCTAAGGGCATTAATTTCAGCGGACATGGCTAAGTTTCTTTCACTCAATCTAGGAGAGACTCCTTCTGTCATTCGTTTCGGATCACTGTTCTCTTCTAAATATTTTCCTGAAAGCAATCCTGCAGCTAAGGGACCAAACCCACAAAACAACATATCGTCATGCGCGCATAATGGAATAATCTCACGGTCTGCAGTTCTTTCAGTTAAACAATACTCAACTTGGTATGCTGCAAATTGATTCCATCCTCTTAATTCAGCCAAAGTATTACAACGGCTAGTAATATAAGCTGGTGTATCGGAAATACCAATAGATAGTATTTTTCCAGAAGCTAGTAAATACTCTAAGTTTCTCATTAGCTCTTCAGGAGCAACAAGAAAATCCCATGCGTGCACATAATATAGGTCAATATAGTCGGTTCCGAGTCTTTTTAAAGAACCCTCAACACTTTGTATCATATTTTTACGACTATTCCCAGAAAGATTAATTTTATTCGATTCTGTCAAGGAATATTTAGAGGCAATTACCAGATTTTCTCTTTCGGATTGCATAAACTCACCTAAGTACTTTTCTGAAGTTCCTGTTGTATATATATTGGCAGTGTCAAAGAAATTCCCACCGGCATTGCAGAATGCATCAAAAACCCGCTGTGATTCTTCTTTGTCAGACCCAAAGTTCCAGTCTGTTCCAAAAGTCATAGTGCCTAAGCATAGCTCTGATACTTTGATTCCTGTTTTGCCTAATAATTTATAATCCATATCTTTAATTTAAGAGGGTAAATATAATCTTAAGAAAAATAAAGACGAAACTTATTTGGGTTTTGGCCAATTAAAGTTTTTAAATAGTTGGTCCCAATCATCAGGAAAACTGCTTTTAAATAGTAGTTGCTCTCCATTATTTGGCTGTTTAATAGAGAGTTCACCCGCATGTAAAAACATATTGTTCCAATTGAATTCATGTTCAAACATTCGATTATGAAATCGATCTCCATACTGATAATCCCCTACAATAGGGTGACTTATTTTGTTTGCGTGAATTCGAAGTTGGTGCATTCTGCCTGTTTTTGGTGTGAATTTCACCAAGCTATACCGCGACTTCTCGTAGGGATGTACAGGAATGTCAAGCTCAATTGTGTCTAGTGTTTCGTATTCGGTTAGCGCTTCTTTGTATTTTCCTGTTTCAGCATTTTTTGTTGGCGTATCAATAACGCCTTTAGTTGCGCAATATCCCCGAACAACGGCGTAATATTGTTTTTGCACTAAGTTGTTCTCAAATTGTTGCTGATAGTCTTTAACGAATTCTTTTTCCTTCGCTAAAAGTAAAATTCCAGATGTTTTTCTGTCTAATCTATGGATTGGATAAAGTTCGCATTCCGTTTGCTCCTTTAATAAAGTAACTAAATCATCGTCTTTTATATTTCGGGCAAAATAAGATGCGTAAACCAGAATGTTATTTGGCTTATTGACTACTACTATAGAATCATCCTCATGTATTATTTGAATACTTTCTGTCACTAATAATATGAATAGTTGGATGGTTTATGTCTCAAAAGTATGTATTAATTACGTATTTTTTTTAATCTACTTTAGAGAAATGTAATGTGTTGTAAAGACACTTGCTAAATGAACACTCTTTATATTTATGCATGAAAGAATCTAAACAAAATTATTTTCTAAAACGCTACAGGCCTTTTTATGATTAGGTTTATAGCTGCTGAGTAGGAAGATTTATTGACTGCAGAGTAACTTGAATTATTAATATTATTTAAAATATCAGAGTTTGGTATAAATGAAGTAGTAGCATTACATAGTCCTTCTATATCAGCAGTATTGCAGTGATTGAAATTAGGAAGAGAAAATTACTAATATTTTGATTTTTGCAGCAATTACTTACAGTATTCTTAGCAGATAGAATATTCCTTAAAGTGTATCTGCACTATATCCATAAACCGCCGGATTTTTTCCGCCCATTGGTCTAATGTAAGTTGATAATTGTCCTCTATGATGTATAATGTCGTTGTGAAAAAACCAAACCATGTGCATTCTAGGAAGGGTAACAAATGATTCTCCTTTTATAAGTAACTCAACAAGTTCTTCTTCCCATTGCTTATCATCGATACTTTCTAAAGATTTTTGAGCTTGCTCCCACATCTCTTTCATCTTTAATGCAAGGTCTGACGGGTTTTCGAATGGAAATTCTAATTTTTCATCCAATTGGCCATTATTTATCATGAGATCAAAATCATATACATGAGCCACAATATGCTCGGCAATTTCGTAAGCACTTCTATTTATAGGGTGAGGTCTATAGTGCATTTGATCCGCAGGAATGGCATTAATGATGTCATATGTTGCTTTAAATTCATTGTTAAAATATGTCTTGAAAAAGTCTAAATTAGTCATCGATTTGGTTTTTTATTATTAATAAGTTATAAATATAATTAATTTAATTATATCAAAAAGTAATTTTGTCTCCATTCTTTAATAGTTAATCGAATAAAAAGTAATTTTCGACCCATACTATTAGGTCTTTACTTTCAAATACAAAAACCAGGATAACAATTTTAATTAGGATTGGATTTATGCTAATCCTTTATAGATTTTTGTCTGTTCTATGGATTGGATAAAGTTTGAGGGTATGTATTAATTACGTATTGTTTTTAATCTATTGTAGAGAAATGTAACTTTATGGGTTATAAAGACACTTACTAAATGAACGCCAGTTATATTTGGACATGAAGGAATCTAAACAAGATTATTTTCTAAAACTTTACAATCCTATTCATGATAGGTTTGAGCGCTTCTGCAGAGCAAGAGTTTATGGAGATATGGAGTTTAGAGATTTAATGAATGAAACTTTATTAGTAGCCTACGAAAAACTAGATACTTTAAAGACCGAGAAAGCATTCTTGTCCTTCTTATTCAGTATAAGTGTTCGCATATTGGCAAATAGCCATAGAAAGAAGAAGGCGGATACGGAACAATCTCAAGATAAGTTAAATGCTCACTTGGACGTTAATGCTAATACCGAGCTAGATGCTGAAGTTTATTTACTGCACAAAGCATTGGCATTATTGCCAGAAGAGCAACGCGAAGCATTGATATTATTTGAAATATCAGGGTTCAGTATAAAAGAAGTAGCAGAATTACAAGAAGCTTCTATTTCAGCAGTAAAGCAGCGATTGAAAAGAGGAAGGGAGAAACTTACGGAGATTTTAAGATTCGAATCTGAACACAAAACAGGAGAGGTTAGCTATGAATAAAAATCTAAACCATATTGACAACTTGTTTGATAAAGCAAGAAATCAGAAACCTAAAACTTCTTTTGAAGAAACGTCAGGGCAATTCCTAAACGATTTAAAAGCTGGAAAAATCAGTAATTTAAGTCAAGGAAAAGCCAAATTATTTAACTTTAAAAACTTGATTATGTTATCATTTGTAATTGTTTCAATAGTATCAGCTTTAATCTTTTTTAATTCTAATAAACCACTAGAGAAAGAAGAAATAATCGTATCAATAGAAAAAGAGGTAATTAATAGCCCTATTGAAACTATCGTTATTCAAAATGAAGACTTTATTGTAGAGTCTATAACAATTGATGAAAAGGTTATTCAAACTACCACTTCAACTTACAACAATCAAATGAGTGATTCGATTGTTGTAAGCACAGAATCTATTATAGATAACAATCGGCCCGTTTATATAGCTGATCTTAAGTCAGTAATCAAAAGGGGGAAGGATAGTGCATATCGCTTTCCTAAGTTGACTCAGGAGCAGGTTGATGTTAATGATAAACAAAAAAAGGTAATGATGAAGCAATTAAATAAGCTGGATAAAAAGAAATACGCATTTATCCCCAGCGGATCTTATAACTATAAAGGAAAATCTATTTCTGTTCAAGCTTTTCATATGCAAACAACAGAGGTAACAGTTTTAGAATACAGAACCTTTATATTAGACTTGTTGATTAATGATAGAAAGGAAGAGTTTTTAAAAGCAAAGCCTGATCAAACTAAATGGAGAGAAGTCAATGGGCATAATTCTGTTTATCAGGAACCTATGGTAGAGCATTACTTTTCGCATCCTGCTTATAATGATTACCCTGTAAACAATGTTAGTAGAGAAGGGGCTGAGATGTATTGCAAATGGTTAACATTAGAAGCTTCAAAAGTCAGAAAGGATAAGAAATCGATGCTAAATGACATTAGAATTCCTTCGGATTACGAATGGATGTTAGCTGCAAAAGGTGGAGACGATAACAAAGCGTCTTTTCCCTGGAAAACATCGAGTGTAAAGAATGATCAGAATTGTTATTTAGCCAATTACAAACCTGTAACGGATAGTATATTAAACAAAGAATCTGGATTGTATGAAAAGTGCTTAGGTTGCAATTGGTGGATAGCTGATGGTGCTTTCTATACGGCAAAGGTCGATTCTTATTTGCCGAATGATTATGGTTTATATTGTATGAGTGGAAATCTGGCGGAGATGGTAGTGAATTGGGGGGATAAGACTCTTGGAACAAAAGGGGGAAGTTGGACAAGCGATTTGCAAGAGTTAGAAATAGAAGGAGTAGATAGATTTAATGGTGTTGTTGAACCTGAAGTTAACATTGGTTTCAGAGTTGTAATGTCTTATCTTAATCAATAGTCCCATTTTTATCCCGCATGAAAGCTGACTGATTTAGAATGTATTGGATAAGTTTTAGTTGTGTATGTGATTGAAAAATTAGTTATTGGCAATAAATTAACTAATTTTATTGTTTAGGTATTAGAAACCAAATTTTTACAATTATGAAAAAGCTCTTAATTATAATCGCTTGCTTACCAATACTATTTGCAAGTTGCACAAAAGACAATGCAACAATCTCATTGACTTTTAAGAAAGGAACAGCTGTATATGCTGATATTGAAGAGATTCGAGCTGTAGAGCTTGTTTCGGCTCCAAGAATGATCGAAAATGCAGGAAAGATATTTATCGGTGAAAATTATATATTAATTGGGGAAAACGGAAAAGGGATACATGTTTTAGATAATACAGATTCAAGTAATCCTGTAAATATTGGGTTTCTACAGCTTCCTTTTACGAAGGAATTCTTTGTAGATAAAGATATGATTTATGCGGAATCTCAATATGATTTTATAAAAATTGATTTATCTGATATGAACAATCCTTTGATGTTAGATAGAGTAGAGTATGCATTTGCAGAAGCTATCCAGAACGCAGATGGATTAACCCTAGTCGGGTTTAGTTATGAAACTGTAACACGCTCATTCAAAACAGACAGTGAAGAAGCGGAAGAGTTAAGAGATTCATATTACTTGTATTACGATTATAATAACAGTGTTATACCCGCTTCATCAGTACCATCATCATTCGTTGGTTCGGAAAGAGGAGTGAAAGGAACGGTAAACAAAATAGCTGTTTATAGTAATCATGTCTATGTGGTTAGTAATTCTAAGTTACATACCTTTCAGGATTCTCCTTCAAATATTATGCTTGTTGGAAGTACCAATATCGGTTGGGACAACGAAACTATTTACGCAGAAGGAAATCACTTGTTTATTGGAACGCAATCTTCTATGATTGTAATGGACGTTACCAATCCTTCAAGTCCAATTGAAACTTCAACTTACAACCATCCAAATTCTTGCGATCCTGTTTTACCAATTGGAAGCATTGCTTATTTGACATTAAGAACTGCAGATTTTACCGGATGCAGTGGTGATGAAAACACATTGGAAGTTTTGGATATTTCAGATATTAATAGTCCAGAACTCATATCAACAATACCAATGACAAGTCCTTACGGATTGACAATGATAAATAATAAGTTATATGTAGGTGAAGGCATGAACGGAATGTCAATATTTGATGCTGCCGATCCTGCAAATCCTGTATTGATTCAAACCAACACATCTATTGTTGCCTATGATGTTATTGAGCATCCTTCTTTTCCGAATCGTATTCTTACAACGAGTGATTTTGGGCTTTCTCAATACGAAGTAAATTCATTAACAATGGAGATGATATTCTTAAGCGAGATTGCTTATTAATACCATATGTCTAAAATTCTTATAACTCCAATAACCCCTTTCTTATTTCTGATTGGGTTACTATTTTGTGCTCCAGTAATTTCGTTTTCTCAAAACGATCACCTTATGGAAAATGGAGCTGTTTTTAAGTTTAAAAGACATTGGTACAAGCACAACATGGTTTATGGATCATTGTTGCAGAATGATTTCAATATTCAAAACATCGAAACTGTCTCAGGTGACACAGTCTCTTTCCCTATAGATTCTGCTCGAAAATATTATTTACCAGAGCAAATAACGTTGTGTAAAAATGGCCGTTATCATTATGCTAGCGGAAAGATAAGAACCTTTTCAATGGGGGTTTCAAGAGATCATGTGAATTTAGATTTTGTGTATGGATTTAGAATAAATAGACACTTCGATATAGGAATAGGGACGGGTATGGATCACAATGCCTTTTCCTTTTACACAGTTGATGATTTTCATTTGGTCAATATAGTTGGAACACCTTTATATATTCAAGGAAAATACAATCTGTATCGCAAGCGACGTATAATTTACTTAAAGGCTAAGGTAGGTATGACGAATAATTCTGAAACTGCCAATATTGTAAGGGTCAATAACGGTATAGTGATGGAAGGTGGAATAGGAATGCTGTTTCCTTCCAGACTAAGGTCAAGGTTTTACTTTGAGTTTTCTCAATATACATCGCACGCTAAAGGTATTGCTAATGTAGCTTCTTCAAGTATTCTATCTGACGTAGAGTTTGATGTTTGGTTTCACCGATTTTTATTTACAGTTGGAGTTGAGTTTGGAAAATAAGTTGTTATTTCAAAATTAATCTTAAAGCTTCCTTTTGACTTAGATTAAAGAGACCTGGTATTTGCCTATCAAGTCTATAGCTAAATAATGAAACTCACGAAAGGGGAGATTCCATAATTCTCTTACTACAATTTCTATTTCTTCCAATTCAGGGTAACCATGGTTGATGGATTTCCTATTAAAGGGAAAATTTCAGTGAAATCTTGGTATCTGTATGAGGGAGAAATTAACCGACGTTTAAACCCACATGGTAAAGGTATTCTAATTGAAGAAGGTATTAAAACTGAGGGTGTTTTTGAAAATGGTAAATTAGTAAAATGATCATATCAATTTCAAAGAGAACTCAGAGAATTTAAGCCTTACTTGACCGTATCATTGATACTTAATTGTTAGGCAGCGTTGTTAATAGTTTTGATATTATCAAGTTCCTCTTTTTTATTAAGTTTTTCTTCATCAATGTCATAATCATCTTGAAGTCCAAGCCAGAATTTTGCAGAAGTTCCAAAGTACTTGGAAAGTCTAAGAGCTGTATCAGCAGTTATTCTTCTTCTTCCTTTAGTGATTTCACTTATTCTAGTTTGAGGAATAAAAGTGTCTTTTGAAAGTCTGTAGGCAGATACTCCAAGAGGTTTAAGAAACTCCTCTAAAAGAATTTCTCCTGGGTGTATATTTTTTAAATCATTCATTTTAAGTGCTTTTAATGATAATCAATTATTTCTGTTTGAAAAGCATTTCCATTTTCCCATTTGAAAATGATTCTCCATTGTTTATTAATTCGAATACTATAAAAGTCTTTTAGATTTCCTCCTAATTTCTCTAATCTATTAGAAGGCGGAACACGTAGATCTTGAATATCAATTGAGTTATTCAACATCCTAAGCTTTCTTCGTCCAATTTCTTGAATTTCATTTGGAAGTTTCTTAGACCTCTTTCCATCCCAGATTTTTTCGGTTTCTTTATTTCCGAAAGACTTAATCATAGTTACTATTCTCGTTAGTAACGTCAAAAGTAACTAAAAGGTTTCTTTTTTCCAAAATTTTTATGTCTAGCACTAAAATACGGCTACAGGTTAATAATTAATTTTTACTCCATTCATATACCCTATTTGGTGTTCTATAATCCAAAGATAAGTGTAATCTTTCATTGTTGTAAATTTTGGTTGCATTTTTCACAGCTATTCGCTAGTATTGACAGGGGGTTGGCAAAAAATAAAAAGGCAGGTTTGTTCAAGTTGGAGAATGGATGAAACCTATATCAAAGTAGGAGGCAGGGTCCGCTATCTTTATCGAGCCGTGGATAAATTTGGAAACCCCGTTGATTTCCTATGGACCAAACGCAGAATGCGCGGGTCAGTACAATTGTTTCTGCGCAAAGCAATTGGTAATAATGGAAAACCAAGGGTGGTAAATATCGATAAAAGTGGTGCGAACAAATCTGGTATTAGGACGATCAAACGGGATCTACTGACGGTGCGAAAAATCAGGATTCGACAATGCAAATACTTAAGGTGAGTTCCAATAATTCATTCGCATCAAAATTCACATAGCTTTTTAGAGACAATGAAAATTTCATCTTTCTATCTGGATAAGAAATATGCTGTTTTATTTGCATCCCAATATGCTGCAGTGTAATTTTGAATAAAAATTAAATATCATGGCTGAAACTATAAAAGACTTACTAAACGGAAACGCTTTATGGGTAAACAATACACTAAAACTCGATCCTAAATTTTTCGATAAATTGTCTGCTGGACAAACGCCAAAATTTTTATGGATTGGTTGTTCTGATAGTAGAGTCCCTGCAACTGAAATAACTAATGCTCTTCCGGGTTCAATTTTTGTACAAAGGAACATTGCGAATATGGTTGTTCACACGGATTCAAATTTATTGAGTGTTGTAAATTACGCAGTAAAAGTTCTTAAAGTGAAGCATATAATAGTTTGTGGCCATTATGGTTGCGGAGGAGTTCAAGCTGCAATGAGTAACGATAATTTTGGGTTTTTAGATAATTGGTTGATGCATATCAAAGACGTCTATCGACTGCATGAGCAAGAACTTGATGGGATTAAAGATGAAAATGAAAGATTGGATAGATATGTAGAATTAAACATTAAAGAGCAAGTAAGTAATTTAGCTAAGGTTTCTTTTATTCAGGAAGAATGGGATACTGGCAGTTTTCCACATATTCATGGTTGGGTATATAGCTTAAAAGATGGTCTAATAAAAGACTTAAATATTAGCACTAACAACAGTGTAGGTCTTGAACAAGTTTATCAATATAATAAAAAACCTAATGAATAAATTATTTCTAATTTGCCCTGATTGCTATTTAGAAAACATACCTAAATCTTTAATAAATGTTGATTCTAAGTCCATTTCAACATTTATATAATGCATCTCATGTTGAAGGATTTCCTTAATTTTTCCGAATATGTTAAGTGCATTATTATTCATAATTAAACTTCCAAGTGTATTCCTAAATCCGTATTTATTAAAACTCCGCTTACTGGGACGATTATTTGTTTTAATAGTAGCGTTTCTTGCAAAGCCACAATTTGAGCGTAAATAAATAATTTTGAAAATAAAACTAATCTAGCTTTTTGCGTTTTTAATTTCATGATTTTATTAATGTTGAGGGAATAATATTTCACAACATCAGGAACATAGTTTAGCCTTTTATCTTTTGGGTTTATTAAGCATATATCAAGAAACTTATTATCCACATCCAAAACAAATTTCACCTCTTTTAAAGACTCAAATTTCTTGAAATAATCAATCAATTCTACAGTTTCTAGATTTTTTTCCTTAAGCATAAAGCTAAATCGATTTATTATATTGTGTACTGCTATTACTGCTAAGAGCATCTTGAATATCTCTTCTTTCCATTGGAAGAATAACTAAAGTATTATTTCTGTTTAAGGATTCCATATTTTGCTTTATTAATACTTATTTTTTATATTATTTGAATGGATTAATTAAGCAGACCTTTGTGCAGATTCGTGATACGACTTTATGTGTGGACCTAAAAAGATTCTTGCATACATTCTTATCATTGCAAGCCCATTAACCAAAAGAGATAGTGAAACAAGCGCTAAAAAAGCTATTTGATTCGGATGAATATATCCAAACATCAGTTCCATACCTAGAAAAGATGTGCTAACCGGAAAACCGAAAACACCTAGGCATCCAATCATGAATAATATTTCGGTTCTTGGATACTCATAACAATGGCCTTGATAACCTGCCAGATTTATTTTCTTTTCTGTTTTCCTAAGGTTTCTAATTGCTAAAATTCCGATTAGTGCAGATCCTGTTACCCCTCCTAAATAAAGTCCAATATGTAAGATTGGAATGTTTTCGCAATAGACCAACGCAAGGGCAATAAAAAAATTATTTAGTACAATTAGAAGTATGGAACGCTGTACACTTTTTCTTTCTGTAAATGCGCGAATAGATAATAACAACCCCCATGAAAGAAGCAGTATTGGTAATATTTGTAAGCATATATCTCCAAAGTTATCTTTGAAAAACCAACCTCCAAAGAAGAAGAAAAGCATTACAGTAGCAATAAATGTCAGTGTTTTAATTGATATATAGTGAAACTTGTTGCCAATTGATTTAAAAGAATTCCAAAGGGCTTGGTGTGTAATTTCATCTAAATTCCATTCTTTTAGACTCAACATGTAAATTGAGTTTCGAAGTTTATTAATCAATCCTTTTTTAATCGGAGTGGTTTTAGGAACAAAAGAATAAAATTGTTCGCGAATTAAGTAGGTGATAATTGATGGAGAAACCAATAATTGATAACTTCTTAAAAAAGCATTTCCAGCAAAATGAACTAAAGCGATAACGTGCCAACCCAGAGCAACTTCAATAAACATTAGACCAATTTGAGCAATGGCAGAATAAGCTATTTGACCTTTAATCGAAGATTGAATTCGTGCTGTTGTGATGGCAATAATAAATGTGGTTGCCCCAAGTACTATTATCGCAATTTTTATGGAAGGTAAGTGATCCCAAAAATGATAGGTTCTTAGTAATAGAAGAACACCTAAATGTGCTGATAACGAACTATAAAAGATAGCACTTGACGGTGTAGGTCCCTCCATTGCTCTTGGCAACCATGAACAAAATGGAAGTTGAGCTGATTTAACAGCTGCTGCAACAAGAATACAAATAGAAAATAAAATTGCTAAACTAGTATGTTCGCTGATGTGCTCTGATACTGAATTGTAATTATCAAATTGGTTTATTATTATATTTTTATGCCATATATGATGACCTGCCCACATTGCAATTAATAGAGCAACATCAGCCAATCTATAAACAGAAAATATTTTGACAGCATTTTTAACAGGAATATATCTGTTGCGATAATACCCAATTAACAGAAAAGAAGATACCCCAGCAATTTCCCAGCCGATATAAAGAGTGGCTAAGTTTCCTGATAATACAATAATATTAAAACCTAAATAAAAGAACATAATTGTATTGAAAAAGCGCTTAAACCCTGATTCTCGGTGAAGATAGTTTCGGCTATACGCAGTAATTAAAAAGGCTAAAAATGCTCCTACTAATAAATATACAGCAGTAATTTTATCGAAACTAAAGTCAATAAATAATTCGAATGATTCGGATTTGAACAGGCTTAATTCCTTGGTGTATAATGAAGGGAAATCATTTATTATCCAAAAAATGCAAAAAATGAAAGTTGCAATAAATTGCAGACCCATGGTAATTGTAGCAACTCGTGTAAGAATAGTTTCTTCTTTTTTCGGTACAATTAAATTTATTAAAAATCCTAAACTAGGAATTAGAACAAATATGTATAATAAGTCTTTCATCTCTATTTTTGAATTAAATAAACAGGTAATGTTTCTTCTTCTGATTCTGCTAAATCTTCGGGATTTGTTACTGTATCCAATAGCTTTTTGAGAGGGTGGTAAATTGTAAACTCACCCTCTTTAAATACGTATGTGTCGTAAGTGTCAGGATGAATAACTACAAGATTTACCCATTCATTAATAAACCATTGATAGGTAGCTTCATTTCTTTTAATTGTATTTAATACGACGTCAGGATAATGCTCGACAATCATTAACAACCGAATAGGGTCATGTACTTCAATCATTTGCATCGGTAATCCAGGACGAAGATCTCCTTCTAGTCCATTGGAAACACCAATAAGTCCCATCACATTATGCGGTAATTTTGATCCAGCACCTAATTTTTGGTTGTCAACTCTTGAGAAATAATATTCAAGATTAATTCCTCCACAAACGGGTCCTGCTGCGTTTAAAATACCCAAGAGTAAGTCACCTTCAGGATCTAAGCTATAATCGTATGAATTTGAAAATGCCCGACCGTCTAAAAACAATCCTTCATTTAAAGAGTGTCTACCAACAATACAAAGAGAATTTGTTGCATGGTTAAGTTCTGGTCTTGGTTCAAACAAAGAGACAGATCTATTACGTACTTTTTCATGTATTTTTTCTGGACTTTGACTTGAGTCTATTGAGAAAAATCTTCTTGACCTTTCTTTAGCATTCATCGCCAAAGCTTTTTCAAAAATGATTAAATTATTCTTGTGAGAAGCTTTGTTTTCCTCTGAGAGCAAATCATCGTCATAGAAGTAGAAGTCATCACGTGTGGTATCATGCAAGCCTCCTAAAAATTGTGTTTTTTCTGGAATATCAATTCCCTTTTCTGTTAAAGCTTTTCTGACTCTTGGGTCATTTGCCATGGTGCTAAATACCCGTGCATTTACTGATCCAGGTCTTCCAGAACAAGCTCCACAATCATAACCAGGGTAGTGCGTGTTATTAATACTACTACCACCATGTCCAATGATGTAAACTATATCCCCAAAATCTTTAACGAGGCCTATACTTTTAATTACATTTTCAACACTAGTTATCATTTCGTCCAATGTGTAACCAATTTGTAAATCATCTTGTGTGTGTTTACTGTCTGTATTCTCTACAGTAAGAGATGATGATTTCCCCATGTGCTGAAAAGAGGATGCCGCAGATGGACTCATACTAGGACTGAAGATATTTGCAAATAATCTAAAAGCAGAAAGAAACCCAACTGAAACTGAGCTTAAAGCTCCAAGAATAGGGTGGTGGGTAGCTTTTGAAAAATGAATGTCTTTTGTGATTTTAACTGCTTCTCCAATTTCTTTAATTAAATGCAAAGGAGTTATTGGTCCGGGGCAAACTTTGGTGTGAAAATTCCCTCCGCTTGGTTGATAATAAAATGCAAGCCCAAAATGCCCAGGAGTACCATAAGTTTCACATTTAAGGTCTAAATTCTCAATATGTCTGCGAATAGGCTCCTCTCTGTCATCAATACAAAAGAGAGCTTGAAAAGTGTTGTTTTCCTTCTTACTGGTTTTACCTCTCATTTTAATAATACCAGCCAATACTTGATCGTAATAACTCCATTCAAACGCTTCTTGCCAAATAACGAGCGCCTCATGTTTTTCGGTCATGGTCACTTCATTAAATAATTCAAGTGGGTAAACTCGAGTCACTTCAGAAAGCGCTTTCCATTTTCCATTGTAAAATTTCTCGAGGGCATCAATTTCCAGTATAAGCTCAAGAATAATAACATCTTTCAAACTTATTTTTCGATAATCAAGCAGTGAATCAGGCTTTTTCTCAATAAAAGAAACCATTCCCGACCAACCTGGATGACTAAACTGCTGATCAAAAAGATAACGTTCGTAAAGCTCTTCATCAGCTATCAAAATATCCAACAACTCTTTAATTGTGATATCTTCTTTTTTGATAAGTGATTTCCCTTTTTTTGATTTGAAAAAACTGGTAATACTTTCATTTTCTAATTCTCTTATAGAAGGTAAAAAACCATCTGGATGCGTTGGGAATTTCCAAATGGAGATTCCTTGATCTAAATAACTATTAAGAATTTTAAATAATTTGATTTCTACTTCTGCGTGTACATCAACTTTATAGGCTCTTTCCCATTTCCTTCTTAAAGATCCTATCCTTCCCTTTATGTCAGTGTCGTAGTCTTTATGAAATAATTTATGTGCCCATTCATCAGCATTTTCTTTCCCTTTCCTTTTAATAATTCTATCCTCAAGGATATCTTCTCTTATGCGATGTTTTTTATACAGTTCTCTGTACTCATCCATGGAAAGAGAAACTTTATAGGCAAACATTCTTGAAGCGTAGCGAAGCGCATCTTCAAATTTCATTTCCTGAAAAGCATGTAATGTGTTGTGATGTACAAAATCTTTTAACGGAGCTTGTGCCGGTAAATAATGTTTAAGCTTTTTTAAGGCTTCTTCTTCATTGAATAAAACACTGTCCATAAATAAAGTTGTATTTTTTATTAAAAATATACTTAAAATTGAGATTAAGCTCTATTCTTCAATATTCTTCCTAAAGTCAAAATTATATTTCAAAGCAAAATCTAAGGCATGGTTATTTTCATAATGAACGTTGTCTCCGCTTTTAATCCATTGATTTCTATAGCCAGCTGAGATACTTAACTTTTTATTAAATTGATAACCAATAGCAAGTAAAATCCAATTCTGATTAAAATTACTAATCGTAAATGAATTGTTTAAATTCAAGAAAATTTCATCGTAGCTTGTGAAAAATATTTTTCTATCATTTTCGAATTTCTTAATATCAAAATTGATAGAAAATTGATAGCGGAGTCCACGAATCGATTATAACTGAATTACTGTTTTATAAAACTCAGCAAGTGCTATTTGAAAATAGAAAGGTAAGAAATAAGTCAATTCCTAAGTACGCTAAAATGCGCAGTGATTTTCCGCTGCGGGTGTTGAGTCTATTCGCTAGTATTGATAGGGGGTTGGCAAAAAATAAAATGGGACAACTAATGCGTAATTATCGGTTATCCCCTTCAGCAGAGGAGAAGGGATTATATTATGATCCCTAATTGTTGTAACTTAGTATACAAAGCAATGGCTTTTTTAAAGCCTATTTTTTGTTTTCTCCAACTTCACTTATCAAAATGAATTTTGAACGCAAATTCGTAGAAAACAAAAATGGCCGCTAATCGCGACCATTACTTTGTAGAGGAGAAGGGATTCGAACCCCCGATACCCTTGTGAGGTATACACACTTTCCAAGCGTGCGCCTTAAGCCACTCGGCCACTCCTCTAAAATTAGATTCTCCTATTTGGAGACTGCAAATAAACCAAAAATTTATTAGAATTACCTTAAAAATACAAAAAGCATATTCTTGGATTGCTTTTTGTATTTTTGTCACTGAATTATTAACTACATAAAATGAAAATTAATTTACTCCTTATAATTTCTGTGTTTTTTGTTGGAACTAATGTTTCAGGGCAAATTAATCAACCCGGACAAAATAATAGTATGTTGAATAGCACAATGAATGGTCCGGGGAATGGAGGCTATTCTGAGAGTGTAACTCCTTTGGATTCACCTCCGCATAAAGGAGTGGTTAAGCAAGCTGGAAAATACTATATTGAAGTAGTTGTAAATTGGATGTTGAATAATAATAATACAGTTTTCTATTTAATAAAAGCAGATGGAAAACCTATGGATAGAGAAAAAATTACTTGTACGGCAGTGGTTCAACGAACCGATGAAGATGACGAGCCACAAA
This sequence comes from uncultured Flavobacteriales bacterium, assembly GCA_963926405.1. Classification (GTDB taxonomy): domain Bacteria; phylum Bacteroidota; class Bacteroidia; order Flavobacteriales_D; family Parvicellaceae; genus CALSMU01. Next base: position 1,763 of record CAWUXI010000009.1, on the reverse strand, counting down.
CTGTAAAAAACTATGGGATGAATGCTTTTTCTACACATTTAAAAAGTGGTGAAGAGTATCACTTAAAGATTACTTTCAAAAAGAAAAAGAAAGAATACACAGCTATTTTTCAAACATCCGGAAAATAGCCTAAACAAAATAAAATTAAAAAACTTAGGCGAAAATTTCACTAAAGCTTAAGCTCCCTGGTTAATAGATTCTTCATCTCACCTTCTATAGGTAGTAACTTTTGCGTTCGTAAATCCATCATAACAAATGTGATATCTGCTTCAATTGATTTCCTTTCCGATCCTTTAATAAAAGCTTCTTGATGAATAGTAAGACTTGTGTTTCCAATTTTAACCAATTCAGAATGTATCACTAAAGTGTCTCCCAATACAGCTGAACCTTTAAAATTAATATTGATATTAACGATAATAAAACCCCAACCTTTTTCTTGAAAATATGCAGGTGGATAATCCTCGTAATGCCTCCATCGAGCTTCTTCTAAAAGCTCTAGATACCGAGCGTTATTAACGTGCTGGTAAGCATCTAAATGATAGCCTCTTATTTTTATTTCCGTTGTACTTTTGCTCATTCGTTTTCTTTTGGTTGTCAAATGTATTTAATATTTTAAGTAAACAGGGAGGAGAAATTAGTTTACCTTTATATTTCTGTTATTAAAGAGAAAAAAATGAAATTTAGTAGATACATATTTTTAGTTATTCTATTTGCAACAGCTTGCAATATGGAAGAAGTAAACAATGAAGTTCCAAAAGAAGTTGCAGTCGAAGAAGATATTGATGTACTTGAATTTGATTCAATCGCTGCTGCTAGTATCGCTTATAGGCAATATAGAGATTTAGATGGTGACGGTATAGATGATGAAATATATTTTGAATTTACAGGAGGAGCGCATTGTTGTTATTATATGAGTCTCGAATTATCCTCCAAAGACAGTTTACTATCTTATCCTTTTGAAATGGATGGTGGTTACCGATTAGGAGTTGAAGATAATAGTCCCGGTCAATTTCAAATAAAGGATTTTGATAACGATGGCCTGCCTGAAATATATATGGAAATCCATGCCTATAATGGTGAAGCTTCTCCATTAGAAATAGAATGGACAAGAGACTACGGTATCACTACTAGTCATATTATTTTCGATTATATTGATGGTGTGATGGAAGTGAGAGATTACATTTCTAATTAATTAATAGTTATTTCAGTAGATTTTAATTTACCTCTATCTATTAAATTCTGCGGAGTGTTGCCTACACAATCTTATTCTTGAAATACAATTGTAAATTTGGCTCCATTATCATTTTCGTATTTGATTTCCGCTTCAATTTGATCTGTTAAAGCCTGGATAATTTCTGAACCTAAAGAAACTGGTTGTTCTAGACTGAAGTTTTCAGGAAGCCCAATTCCATTATCTTGAACGATTAACTCAATGGTTTGATTGTCCTTTTTTAACTCCACCTTTAATTCTGGATTTTCAATTCCTTTGAAAGCATGTTTTACTGAGTTTACAATCATTTCAGATATAATTAAACCAAGAGGAACTGCTATATCTAATTTAAAAGCCACTTCCTTTGAGATAACTTCACATTGTAAGTTGGGATTTACCTTTTGCTGAGAAAGCATAATCTCCATTAAGTAGGATTTAAAATCTACTCGGTCAATTTTATCTCCTTGGTAGAGTTTTTCATGAATTAAGGCAATGGCTTCAATTCTTCTTCTGCTTTCATCTAGCACTTGAGAAACATCTTTGTTTTCTATTG
>CAWUXI010000008.1:0-9622 GCA_963926405.1 uncultured Flavobacteriales bacterium | reverse complement strand
TCGTAGAGTTTCGAATCAATTTACCAGACAAATCAAATAAGTTGACTTGCAAATTATCTTTCACTAACCCACTTATTTGAATAGCAATTAAATCAGTTGCTGGATTTGGAAAGATGTTCACCTTCATACTTTCAAAATCCGTATCTGTAATCCCTGTAGTTCCTGCATAAACTGTGGTTGATTCGCTAATGTTATTTACACTTGCATTATTGTAAACACCGTAAAAAGTAGGCCCTACAGCATATGGATAAGCCGAATTCCAATTTTCATCTACTGTTGCAAAATAGCAGTAAATTCCATTAGGGTATTCTGGGGTTATGCAAAAACGACCATTGTGTTCATCTAAATAATCATTCTCAGGGTGGCTTACAAAAGAATAATCTTCTTTAAAATAACCATTAAAATAAGTTGCGTCTATGTTCGGACCATTAGCTCTAGTTGTTGAACTATTCAATTCATAACTAGATTTCATTCTTACAATTCCTCCAGTACCGTTAACATCTGCGTAAGCATAGGCACCATAAATTGGAAAACCATCATACGCAAAGCCAATTAATGGAGAATGTTGAGTGCTATCCATAGCATATAAACCATCCGCATCGTATAAATTACAAATTGTAGAAATTACATTTAAGTCTAATTTAAAAGCACTAGGATTTTGGTGGTGATGGTAATTCCCCATAGCAGGATGTCCTTTAGAACAATCAAACCCTCCCATTTCTGCAGGTATTGCATCTCTATTCCAATTTGCCGAACCCGGAGCTCCAGGGCATGCAGGGTTTCCGCCAGGAGGTCCACCGCACAGAGCAGAAGTTGAAGGATCCCATGAAACACCATCAGCATAATTAAAAAGTGCAGTACCGTTAACAAACACACCTATATTTCCCATACCACCTTCAGTAAGAGTACCTGTGTTTTGAATAGGGTTTAGAGGGATTTTAAAGATAGCCGATTGGTCTTGTGCATTACTCGGATTACCATCTAGAAACGGCCCGGTAGGATAAGATGGAATTCCAGTGGCAGTTACATACACGGATGTAGCTGAATATTCTACTTGCTGACAATTAAGCAATAGGTTGTTCGAAATAGGCGTGGAATTACCCGATACGTAATACGTTCCAATCTGCGTGGTATTTTGCATCCATTGTGTAATAGCAGGATTCGATTGTGCTTGGGCTGAAATCCCGAGGAGACTTATAGCCAAAAAAGTGATGTTTCTTTTTAACATAATTTGTGGATTTTATATTTATTGATTCTTGTTTTCTAATAATAATTCCTGTGGATATTTGTTTTTTAGATCAAACACAAATTCTTTGTCGTCTAACGTGAGTAAGAAAGCAATGATATCTGTTTTATCTCTTGAGGTTAATGGTAGTGCACTTCGCAAAGCCCTTTCCGGACTATCTCCGGGCTGTAAATGAGTGTAATGATTCAAAACCTCACTCAGCTTATTAAAGCGACCATCGTGCATGTAGGGAAACGTATAACTCAAGTTCCGCAATGAAGGAATCTTAAACTTTAATCGGTCTTCCTCCTTTTCTGTAATTCCGTACCTTCCTAAATCATTCAGCGCAGTATCTATGGCTAAACCATTATTGGCAAAACCATAAGTCGAAAACAAAGGTTCTCTATGGCAACTATTACAGTTGTTTTGAAATAAAGAATATCCTGTTTGTTCTTGTTCTGTAAAATTTGCTGTACCGGATTTTACAGCATCATACTTAGCAGTGGCGGAAACCAAGGATAGCTGAAACTGAGAAATAGCTTTCAAAAAATGTTCTCCGGTAACTATACTATCACCCCATGCGGAATAAAAAGCCTTTTTATATCGAGTTGACTCATTAAGCTTCTGCACCACATTCTCAATGTCTTCATCCATTTCGGCTGGATGATTTAATGGCGCTAAGGCCTGCATATCCAAGTTATGAATAGCGCCATCCCACATAAAAGTATTTTGCCATGCTAAATTAAACAAAGCAGGAGCATTTCGCGTACCTATAGAATCGTGAATTCCATGGCTCAAATCATGATCGGTATGTGCAAATGCGTTGTATGGAGAATGGCAATCAGCACAAGATATGGTTTGATCTTTCGATAAAACAGGGTCATAAAACAACATCCTGCCCAAATTTATTTTCTCTTGCGTTAACTGATTCGCCTTAAAAGCATATACTGGTTCTGGAAAATAACTGGGGTACACTAATTTCAATAAATTTCCACCAGTAAAAGCGAAACCCATAAATGCCGCGAGTATGATTATTAGTATTTTCATGGTATACTATGAAATAAGGAGGGAAATTGATTCGCAAAAGTCATAGCTTTAGCGTTTGGACTCATCAATTGGTAGTTTTCTGTAATACTAGAGAGAGTCAATAAAGGTGTAATATCAATTTGAATCACCACCGTGTCTGAATAAACTGGTAAAGACACACTTTGAATAGTATTAAAAGGAGACTGAAACCCTCCTATATGGAATAGAAATGCATTCTTTCTGCTCGGACAAACGGGCGAAACACCTTCGCATTTAAAATTAATATAACCACTACGCCACGACCAGTACATGCCATGCATTGGATCTAAATCTCCACCTTGAGCACCTTTCAATTGAGTAGCGCTATCTACACCAACTGAAAAATGAATATCATCCCATTGATTAACCTTTTTTAGCTGCAACTGCGGATTTAATGAAGTTGAATCTTCTATGTCTATTAAAAAGAACTGTTGTCCAATATTTTTTTGGGTATCTGATGCATTCGAAAAGGACATATTCGAAAGATAAAAGCGCAAACGATCAATTTGTACACTATCATTTAGTAGGGGGACAAAAACCCTTTGACCTAAAACTAATGGTTGCTTATTAAGAATGGGGTGAATTTGTAATTGGATGGTTCCGGAATTACAAGAAGCATCCATTTTTTGCGCTTTTAGAGGTAAGTTTACAAATAACAACACCAAAAAACTCAAAAATATACTCAAGTATTTTTTATCCATAAGCCTTTGACTAGTGAGACTTTAAAAGGTTTAATTCTTATGTTACTTTATTTCAGTCGTTCTTTTATTTGACTAATTATCGAATACCAATTAATGGTTCTAGCAAACCAATTCTAAATAGTTTTACTTAAGCCTGTCGCATCTATCGTAATATTAATTCATTCAACAAAAGAATTAAGAACAACTAAGCTACTGTTCCTTGACAACTAGAGCCTGCACCTGCGGTGCACCCGTAACAATGTTGTGAAATTACTACCTCTCTTTTACTCAGCTCATCTGCATTAAAATTTGCTATGTGCTTAATGGATGAAGCCGTTTTTAAATGCAACATTTGATTGAAGTCGCAATCGTACAAATCACCTTTCCAACTTACTGAAATAGTATTACGGCACATCAAATTTTCGACAGTATAAGGATTGTATGACGTAATTAGTTTCTCCATATATTCTTCAAATCGTTCACTCGCAACTAGAAAATCTAAAAACCGACTTATTGGTAAGTTTGTTATCGTAAATAATTGATTAAAAGTTATTCCGAAATTTTGTTGTAATTCTCTTTTGTAATCAAGCTCCAGGCTTTTTTGGTCACCAGGTAAAGATGCACCTCCTGGGTTAAAAACTAAATCTAATTGGAGGCCTGTATTTTCAACCCCATACCCTACTTTATTAAGCATTTTCAACGCTTCTATAGAAGCGTTGAAAACACCATCTCCTCTTTGCTTATCTACATTTTCTAAAGTATAACAAGGAAGTGAAGAAATCAAATGAATATTATTCGCTTTGAAAAACGCAGGTAAACTCCGGTATTTTTTATTTGAAACAATGATGGTCAAATTAGAACGAACGATAATATCATCTATACCTATTTTGGTTAATTCTTCAATAAACCATCTAAAATTGGGATTCATTTCCGGGGCTCCTCCTGTAATATCTATTGTATGCGCTCCGGACTTCTTAATAGCTTCCAAACACTGTCTCATAGTGTTTTTAGTCATAATTTCTTTTCGGTCAGGCCCAGCATCAACATGGCAATGGTCGCAAACCTGGTTACACATGTAGCCAATATTCACCTGAAATATTTCAAGTTTTTTAACTTTAAGCGGAAAGTTATTCTGTACCTTTAATTTACTTGAAAACTTTGGATATAATGCACCATTAAACAACTCCCCTTCTAATATCTCTAGTTGTTTTTTTACTTCAACGATAGCTTTATCTTGTCCTTTTAAAGAAATTTTACGGGATTTTGTTTCTATCATTTATTGCTTATTCAGCTTCCAGTTGTAATCCAGGTAACTAACTTTTACTTTAGAATGAAATGTCATCCCTGAATATTCTTCTACAAACTTTAAAACGGATTGGCTTTCTTCAATAAAGTCATCAGCATACCATTCAAAAATTTTGGATAATTGTGCAGATTTCTCATCTAAATTAACATTACCCGTCTTAAAAAACGCTTTAGTAAGTCTATCTAATTCCTTTTCTACATTTGAAACTGTAAATGCCATGTTGCTTAACTTTGGACAAGAAATCGCTGCGCAATTAACAGCAAAATGAATCCTTGCATCTTTAAATTGTCTTCGAATAATTTTATTTTCAATGTCATTTAAGGAATGCATATTCGCTCCAATCTTTATAAATCTTTTATCCCAAGGTTTAGCCGAAACATCTTTTATACTATTTACTGGATATCTTTCTAATACGAGTTTAATTGTCCATGCGTTATATGCGTTCAACCAAAAAGCTTTTTTTTCTGTTTGAGACCAATCAGATTTTGGTTCATTATCTCCAATTAGTTTAAGATAGTTATCAAGTTTATCTAGGTCCGATTTGAAGGCGTCATAATTCACTTTACCTTCTGAATTAACATGCTTACTCAACAAAGAATCCCAAGTGCCATGTGAAATATGCTCTTTAATATCTTGCCCAAAACATTGAAAATGCAATAACATCATTAAAGCTATTATGAAACTTATTTTTGTCATTATTCAAATTTATTTCTTGCGTTGAAACTTTCTTGTCAGACAGATTGCAAAAAGTTAAAACATAGCGTGATTCGTACAACAATCATTATACCATTAGTTACCGTAATTATGTTTGAATCACGCCAACATTATAAGGTTTTTTAATGGGTGCATGATCTGCAGCTTCTATCCCCATAGATATCCATTTCCTAGTGTCTAATGGATCAATAATAGCATCTATCCACAACCGGGAAGCTGCATATTCTGGAGTCGTCTGTTCATCGTAACGAGCCTTTACGGTATCAAACATTTCTTTCTCTCTTTCGGGAGTTATCTCTTCGCCTTTAGCCTTTAAACTAGCTACTTCTATCTGCAACAATACCTTTGCCGCTTGAGCGCCACCCATAACGGCAATTTGAGCTGTAGGCCAACCAACAATCAACCTAGGGTCATATGCTTTTCCACACATTGCATAGTTTCCTGCACCATACGAGTTCCCCATTACAATAGTAAATTTTGGAACAACTGAATTAGCCATTGCACTAACTAGCTTTGCACCATCCTTAATTATTCCACCATGTTCAGAGCGAGAACCCACCATAAAACCGGTTACATCCTGAAGGAAGACTAACGGCACCTTCTTTTGATTGCAATTCATAATAAAACGAGCAGCCTTATCAGCACTATCACTGTATATTACCCCTCCAAACTGCATTTCTCCTTTCTTGGTCTTAATAAGTTCTCTTTGATTAGCTACAATTCCAACAGACCAACCATCTATTCTAGCATATCCACAAACAATTGTTTTTCCGTAACCTGATTTGTATTCTGTAAATTCAGAATTATCAACTAAACGTTTAATAATATCTCTTGTCTCATAAGGAGTTGTTCTTTCCTTTGGGAAAATGCCATAAATTTCTTTGGGATTTAATTTAGGCTCAACGCTTTTCTTTCTATCAAACCCAGCGGATTCATGTGCGCCAATTTTATCAATAATTTCACGAATTGTCGTTAAACATGATTTGTCATCTGGACTATTGTAATCACATACTCCACTTATTTCAGTATGCGTAGTTGCACCACCCAAAGTCTCATTATCAATAACCTCTCCTACTGCAGCTTTTACCAAATATGATCCTGCCAAGAAAATACTACCTGTTTTATCAACTATCAAAGATTCATCACTCATTATTGGCAAATAAGCGCCACCTGCAACACAACTTCCCATTACCGCAGCTATTTGAGTAATTCCCATAGAACTCATAATAGCGTTATTTCTGAATATCCTACCAAAGTGCTCCTTGTCTGGAAATATTTCGTCTTGCATTGGCAAGAAAACCCCGGCGCTATCAACTAAATATATAATCGGCAGTTTATTCTCCATTGAAATTTCTTGTGCTCTTAAATTCTTCTTTCCTGTAATAGGAAACCATGCACCAGCTTTAACCGTTGCGTCATTTGCAACAACTACACATTGCTTTCCACTCACATAACCAATAACTATTACTACCCCTCCACTTGGACAACCTCCATATTGCTCATACATTCCGTATCCGGCAAATTCTCCCATTTCCACATAATCAGAATCTTTATCCAATAAGAACTCTACTCTTTCCCTTGCTGTTAACTTTCCTTTTGAATGATGTTTTTCAATCTTTTTCACTCCTCCACCTAAATGAATTGCGTCAATTTTTCGCTGAAGTGCAGAAAGTTTTAGCTTCATCGAATCTTCATTCTTGTTGAATTTTAAATCTTGCTTCTTCATTGTAGTCTTCTCTATTGCCATAATTCATTTTTAATAGTTCTGCTAGCTATTGGCACGAAGATAAGAAAGGAATCATAGATTGTGAAATTTCTGACAAAATCCTTTCCATATAATTACATACATTCGCGCACACAAAGTTTAGAATGATGAAGATAGGAATAGTTTTATATCCAACTTTTGGAGGAAGTGGTGTTGTAGCAACGGAGTTAGGAAAAGCTTTAGCAGAAAAAGGGCATGAAATACATTTCATTACTTATAGCAAACCAGTAAGGTTAAATGAATTAAGAGGAAATATTTATTTTCACCAAGTTTCTGTTTCAGAATACCCCTTGTTTGAGCATACACCTTACGAACAGGTACTTACAAGTAAATTAGTTGATGTTGTAAAATTTGAAGAATTAGACTTGCTACATGTACATTACGCTATTCCGCATGCATCTGCTGCATATATGGCCCAGCAAATACTAAAATCTCAGGGAATAAATATCCCTTTTATAACAACTTTGCACGGTACGGATATTACACTTGTTGGTAAAGATCCTTCATTTGAACCTGTTATTACTTTTGCAATAAACAATTCGAATGCCGTCACTGCAGTTTCCGAAAGCTTAAAAAAAGACACATTAGACCATTTTTCTATAACCAATGAAATTGAAGTTATTCCTAATTTTATTTGCCTGCAAGAATATAATTTACCCAATAATGAAAAATATAAAAAGCGGTATGCTCCAAATGGAGAATTTATAATTACGCATATTTCTAATTTTAGAAAGGTAAAAAGAGTTGATGACGTTATTGCAGTATTTAATAAGTTAAGGGAGAAAATTCCTTGTAAACTTCTACTCGTTGGAGATGGGCCAGAAAGACCAAGATTAGAAAGGCTATGCAGAGATAAATACTGCATGGAGAACACCTTGTTTCTTGGCCAAATGGAATCTACAAAAGAGGTGCTAAACATCTCCGATTTATTTCTTTTACCTTCTGAAACCGAAAGTTTTGGTTTAGCAGCATTAGAAGCAATGGCGTCTGGAGTGCCGGTGATAGCATCTAATACAGGTGGCTTGCCGGAGGTTGTTACAAATGGAGAAAGTGGATACCTAACAAATGTAGGAGACATTGATGGAATGGTTCAACATGCTTTATTTGTTCTAGAGTCTAAAGAAAGGCTTGCTAGCTTTAAAAAAGCAGCAATAAAAAAAGCGGGAGTATTTGATATCAATCAAATACTCCCGCTTTACGAAAATCTTTATAGAAAAACGATTTTGTTATCTAAATAACTGAAAGGAATAACCTTTTTCAATAGGAACTATTTCTTGATTTCCATTAGGAAGATAATCTCCATTGTAAGATCCGGTTAGCACAACATAGTAAACACCTGCTTTACACTTTGCCCCTTGTTTATTTGTTCCATCCCATTCAAATCTAAGATTAGTAGATTCAAACATCTTTAATCCCCATCTATTATAGATGGCTACATTTATATTATCGAAACATACATTGTTCTCAGTAATTAGCTTAAACACATCATTATCTCCATCTCCATTTGGGGTAAACACATTTGGATAGTCTACCGTTGTAGGTGGAATATCAATTTTTACTATAATATCTTTATCCTCAGTATGCAAGGCACAATCGTAAATTGAAGCACGAAACGATAAGTCATATTCTTTTAACACTACCTCTCCACAGTTAGGTGTCCAACAATACTTAATTGGAACATCTCCTATTCCAGAAACTGCACCTGTAGTCTCGTTATAAGAATAATTATCAATCCATAAAGTATCTATTGCTGCACCATTATACCAAAATTCATTATAATATGCATTACCTGCTATTGTTTCTGGAACGATATAAGATCCTGAAAAATTAAATCCGTCATTGATTGGTTCAACACTTAATACTAAACCTGAATTAGACACATCTTGCGCCAATAATTCAAAACAAATAGATTCTCCATAAGTAACATTTAACTCTGTTGGAATATCTAGAATGAACGCAGGAGGTGTGAATTCTATAACAACAGTTAAAGCTGATTCTGTAGTGTCAGAGCCGCCGCAACCTTCAGTATAAGCCGCTAGGTTAACAACAAACGTTTCATCTATCACATCACAACCTGGAGTAAAACAATACCGCAATGGAATAGAATCGATACTTGTAACTTGACCAGTAAAAGGGTTAAAATCATAATAATCCATCATAACCGTATCAATCCCAAAGAAATTACTATAATAATATTGACCTGCTCCTAAACCTGTTGGAGGCACATACGTTCCTAATAAATCAAATTCAGACGAAGATGGAATAACATTAATGGTATCTGCTGCAATTGTATCAGTAACTAAAATATCAAAACAAATCTGTTCGGCTACCGTAACACTTACCGTATCTGATGTACCTATATCAATTAAAGGAGCAGCGTCATGCACAACATGAATAACAATATCTTTTGCTGTAGTGTCTGAACCAGAACATCCTATAGAATAAGCTAATAAACTTAAATGGTAAGTTGAATCCAAATCTTCGCATCCCGGAGACCAACAATAACGAATTGGAATATAACCTAATCCTTGATATACATTATTAGCAGAATCAAGATAATCTATCCATAATGTATCTCCTGTATTTTGGAAATTAGCATAATATAAATTCCCCAATAAATCAGACGGCTGCACATAAGTTCCAGGCAAATCAAAATCTATAGATTCTACACCTAAATAAATAGTATCAGTTCCATCAGCATCAAAAACATACATATCCACACAAATTTCATCAGAAACATACACCTCGACTGAATCTTCTAAAACAATTTGCGGAGGGGTATCTAGTATGCAGGCTAGAGATTTATACTGAACATCTCTTACTGCTTCACCTATTTGAACACCATCCCTAAACTCTTTAACCATTAC
>CAWUXI010000007.1:0-24312 GCA_963926405.1 uncultured Flavobacteriales bacterium | reverse complement strand
AAATGGTTGCTCTTCTAGTGCGGGGCCAATTATTATTGGTTTTATTGATGGACCATCAATTGACCCCACCCTAATTAATATAACGAATGAGGATTGTTTTGATGGGAATGGGTCAATTACGGGAATAGCTATTACAAATGGAACGACTCCTTATTCATACACATGGAATGGCGTAGTTGGAAACTTGGATGCTACTGACTTAACCAACAATGATTACTCCCTAGTAGTGACAGATGATAATGGATGCACAGACTCTTATGGCCCAATTTCAATCAGTAATTCAGGTACTCCTAATGCTGATTTTGACTTATCTGGGAATCCAATTTTTTTGGGTGAAACTTTAGTGGTTACCAATAATTCATCTAACGGTTCAGATACCTATTTATGGGATTTAGGAGACGGTACTTCATCAACCAATGTCGACCCATCTATTACCTATAGTGCGGAAGGATCATATATAATTTGCTTAATTGCCTATACAGCAGCAAACTGTGCAGATACAATATGTCAAACAATAGAAGTTATTGAAGAAGTAGAATCAGTTATTGGAATACCAACTGCATTCTCTCCAAATAATGATTCACATAATGACGTGCTTTATGTAAGAGGTTCAGGAATTACATCTTTTACTTTAATGATTTACAATAGATATGGCGAAAAGGTTTTTGAAACCAACGACTTATCTAATGGATGGAATGGAACTTACAAAGGAAAACCCGAAAACACTGGCGTCTTTGCTTACTACTTGGAATATGAATACGATAATGGGGATAAAAACTCATTAAAAGGAAACATAACTTTGGTTAAATAAATTGTTAAAACAAAAAGATATGAGAAAATTAGTATTTAGCATATTAGCCTTAGGTATATTCATAAATGGACAAGCGCAGCAAGACAGGCACTATAGTATGTTTTATGCCTCACCAATCGCAATAAACCCAGGAGCAACGGGTTTCTTTCCTGGCGACATACAACTGTTTACAGGGTTTAAAAACCAGTGGAATTCCATTAGTTCCAACCCATACAATACAATCTCGGCAAGTATCGATTCTAAATTAATGAAAGGGAAATCAAATAATAATTTTCTAGGTTTAGGGGTCAATTTTTACAACGATAAATCTGGTGATAGTCAATTGACAACAAACATTGCCAACATAAGCATAAATTATGCAATTGAAGTAGCTGATAATCATCAATTAGCACTAGGCATTCAACCTTCATTTTTTCAAAGGTTTGCAAGTATGCAATCTTTAACTTGGGACCAACAGTGGACAGGAACTACATTTGATGCAAATTTAGAGAATGGTGAAACGTTAATCACCGATAAATCTTACCGATTTGACATTAATTCAGGACTTTACTACTTTGGTAAATTAAACAACCAAAACTCCTTAAACTTTGGTCTTTCTGTTGCTCATTTATTGAAACCGCAAAACACCTTACTCGCAGGAAATGATAACTTATATCAAAAATATACTATTCATGGAGGAGGAGAGTTTAGTCAAAACAATTCTAAAATAGCCTTTTCACCAAATATGATTTACTTTAAACAAGGTCCAAATCATTCATTATCAGTTGGAACAGATTTTATTTACTCTCTGCAAGAAAGTTCTAAATACACAGGTTACTACGACAAATCAACTATTTCAATGGGAGGTTATGTAAGATTTGGAGACGCATTTTACACTACACTATTCTTAAATTTTGCTTCATTTTCTTTAGGCGTAAGCTATGACTTCAATATGTCTGGTTTGTCAATTGCTACGCAAGGAAGAGGAGGAATGGAAATGTTGCTTAGGTATAGAATAAATCTATCTAAAGTAGGAGCTGCTAGTTTGTAAAAGTTCAACTGTGAGTCTTTAAGAAAATTTTCATGAATATCTTGATTTCAGCCGCATATGTTAAGCTCTGTTTCTAATGTTTTTAAATCCTGCCACAGCACTAAAAGACAATATCTTTCGCTAAATTATTTTGCTAATCCCTATATGTGGAACTGGAAAACCGATACTAAAATTGAAGTAATAAACGACAAGGTTAACATCCAAGAGAATGGATATTTAGTTGAAATGGCTATTCCGCTTAATGCCTTTTTTGATATCATTCCTAAAACTGGAGTAAAATTAGACATTGAATTTGCAATAGATTTAGGCACTTACAAAGGAAGACAGCAGCAATTACATTGGTACAGCGGTGTTGCAGATGGATTTCATGAATCTCCTGCAAAATGGGGAGGTTTAATTCTGAAGTAGAAAACAACAAAACCATCTTAATCTTTTAATAAAAGGCACTATTGTTTCACAAATACAGATGTGGAATAACTTCCGTTAGACTTCTGAATCTTGATATAATAAACTCCCTCGTCAAGATAAGATATATCTATTGTTGGATTTTTATTTAAAACAGATACAATTTCCTGCCCATGAATATTGAAAATAGAATAGTTAGCATCGAATTGATCTTTTGATATTGTAAGTAAATCATTAGCTGGATTGGGATAAACTTTAAAATTATTATCCATGCTGTTTTCATTCACTAGCGTAAATTCATTCTGATAAACGCGCACATAATCAACCATCATTGTTGCAGGAAATTGAGTTGAACCATCAGGATTGCCTGGCCAATTGCCACCAACGGCAAGATTTAAAATCAGATAAAAAGGAGAATGAAACTCTTCTTTGGAAACTGCGCTAGGCCCAATAGTATTCTGAAAATACATTATACCGTTCAAATACCATTTTATACTATTTGGAGTCCACTCTATACTGTAAGTCTGAAACTCTGAAGCATCGCAAACAACCGAATTACCGGAATAAACATGTCCATTATTATCATAATGATGGGTACCGTGAATAACAGTTTCATTATTTATGTGTTCCATGACATCTATCTCACCGCAATATGGCCAACTCACGTCATCAATATTTGCTCCAAGCATCCAGAACGCGGGCCACATGCCTTGCCCGTAAGGAACTTTAATTCTAGCCTCTATTCTTCCATAAGTAAATTCGTATAGGTCTTTCGTTTTAATTTTAGCAGATGTATAATTGGCTCCTGCAAACTGCTGGCTTTTTGCTATAATATGTAAATAACCTGTATCCACATTAATATTAGCTGCATTATTCGTATAAAATTGAAGTTCATTGTTTCCCCATCCCCAATCACCTTGACCTAAATCATAAGACCATTTATTGAGATTCAATTCATTATCATCAAATTCATCGGCCCAAACAAGAGCATATTGACCAAAGGAAAGGGAAGAAACACAAATGATATAAATCGATAATAAAACCTTCATAATTTAAAATATATTAGATATAAAAAGAGGGAACGCTAAATTCCCTCTTTTATTTAATGAAAATAGTTACTTGTTTAGTTTTTTACAAATGAAATCTGATTTTTTGAATCATCTGAATTTATAACCATCAAATAAATTCCATTTGTCAGTGAAGAAATATCAACTACAGATGTGTTAAAACCTTTTAACATAAGACTCCCGATTGAATTGTAAATTGAATATTCATAAGATTCAGGTGCGTTTTTAATAGTAATATTATTCGTTGCTGGATTTGGATAAATTTGAAATTCCAAAGATAACTCAGAAATACTATTTGTACCATTACAATCTAAACATGTATTATATGTATTAGAAACTGAAGGACCATCTGCTAATTCCCATAGCCTATTTGCGTAAGAAGAGTAATCAGTTAAAGGTGCACAGGTAGCTCCATCAATCATTTCTTGAACCAAGTCTTCTGCAATTTGATCAACTACAATAAGATATTCTAACGAATCTGTTGGTGCAGGCGAATAAGTAAAAGTCCAAGTTCCATCACCATTACTAACTCCTTCTTTGGCATTATTCCAATCCCAAAGTGGAGGTCTTATCATTTTAACTTTTGACACCCCAACAGTGTCACAAAGTTCTGTTGTAATAGAAATATCAGGATAGCTACAAGGTACACAGCGATCGTATACAGCATCAATAACTAGTGGATCACTTGTTAACCATTTTCTATTGGCATAGCCAAAGAAATCTGTAACAGGCGCACAATTGCCACCATCCACCATATCTTGAATAAGATTCTCCTGAACCCCATCTAATATTAATAAATATTCCATATCTGCTACTGGTGCTGGAGATAATGTAATTGTATAGGTACCATCCATGTTATCAACTGCAATTGGTCCAGCTGCTGGATCCCAACCCCAAAGCGGACCGGTCATTCTTACTTCAGAACCTCCAGTATTGCCACATACTTCAGTGGTTATTACTAAATCAGTTGATGGTGGAGCTGAACAAGGTCCACATTGACTATAAGCTAAACCACTAACCACAAGTGGGTCAGTCATCAACCATTGTCTGTTTGCATAACTAAAGTTATCCGTTACTGGGGTACATGACCAGTCTCCTGATGCTGTTCCTGCTGCTACCATATCTTCCTGAGTACCATCTAATATTAACAAATACTCCATATCTGCAGTTGGTGCTGGAGATAATGTAAATGTATAGGTGCCATCCATATTATCAACTGCGGTTGGTCCAGCTGTTGGATCCCAACCCCAAAACGGACCAGTCATTCTTACTTCAGAACCTCCAGTATTACCACATACTTCAGTGGTTATTACTAAATCCGTTGATGGTGGAGCTGAAAATATCACGTCATCAAAGTAGTACGTTTTAGAACCAGCTGTTGCTCCATCTGTATCGAAGTTGAAGAAGATAGAAGCCTTGTTATATGTATTTGCAATATTGATAACTGCTGTACCAGCAGCCTCATTTGCGAAATCAAAAACCAATGTTTCCCATTGTCCAGCGATCGTTGTCAAAACTTCGGTTTCACAAGTAATCGTAGGGTCTGTGTGATCTTCTACTTTCAAACGAACAGGAATCCCGGCATCAGGAGACCATACACGAACAGACATCTCTGTTTCTGCTAGAGTGAAAGGAATTGCGTTTGCAAAACCAAGAGAAGTACTTATCGTTGTACCTGCCCATGTTGGAGCACTTAATGGTTTAACCACTTGCATAACCATATTCGTAGGTAGCGTTGGATCAACTAACAATGTTGACATGTTGTCTCCGAAATCTGTCATTGTATAATCAACAGTTGCAGATTCAAAAGTAACAGGAAGATCAATTTGCATCAATGGTGGTACCGATTGTTCAATATCATCAAATAAGAATGTAGAAGTAGCGGTTCCGTCACCTACATTTCCAAAATCGAACATTAGTACGATAGTGTTGAATGTGTTTGCAGTTCCAGAAAAATTCCAAGTGATTTCTTCCCAAGCTCCCGTCACAGTAGTTAAGGCATCTGCTTCGGCTGAACCAACTCCTCCTTCAAGTTTGAATTTAACAACAGTTCCAATTGGAGCAGCTGTATAGACTTTCATTGTAATGTTCGTCATTGTAGAGAAATCAAGATTACCTGCAAGGATATATTTACTCCCGCTCCAAGGTAGACCTCCAGTACGAACAATTTGACCAACTGTGGCGCTGGTATTTATTCCAGAAGATTGAGCGTTTGGCAATACTGTCGCAACACCACCATCGAAATCAGTGAAGTCGGAAGTTATGATGGACGCTTCGAAATCTTCGGGTAATGTCTGGGAGAACCCAATAAACGTCATAAGAAGAAATGTAATAATAGAAAGGATTTTCATAATTTTTTAGATTAAATTTTCAACTTACCATAATGGTAAATTATACTATAAGTACAAATATATAGTAAAAAATACAATAAGTAAGATTATTACCCTAAAAAAATAAATTTACATCCTAAAAGAAAAACTTTCATCCTTGATAAGGGTCTCAAAATTCTTCGAATCAAAGGCAAAAAGATTAGCGGGCCGATGTTTTACATTTTTCTGTTTCTCGTTCAAACTAATTAAAGGGATAGGCTTTATTTTCTTTCTGAAATTCGCTTTATCTAGTTCCAAATCAAACGCAAACTCATATAACTGTTGCATTTCATGTAATGTAAATTTGTCTGACAGCAACTGAAAGCAAACCGGTTCGCGTTTTAATTTATATTTAAGTATTTGATAAGTAGATTCTAAAATTTCATTGTGATCGAAAGCAAGCTGCTCCACTTCATCAATAGGAACCCACTTTATTTGTTCTGCCCATGAAGATGCTTTGGCTTGAATACTTTCCATTTTAACAAGAGCAAAATAGGCATTGGTAATTACCCTTCCTTGTGGATGACGATCTGGCTTTCCAAAGGTGCGGCCTTGGTGCAGTTCAACATTATCCAATTTAGTCAATTCACTAAGAATTCTGCTTGCAGCGTCAGGAAGATCTTCATCTGGATATAAAAGATCACCTGGAATTGCCCATTCACCCAAGTATGGTTCCATAGCTCTTTTCACAAGCATAACATTGATCTTTCCGTCTATATAGCCAAAGATGACACAATCCAATGAAAATGAATAAGAGAAGAACTTATCAAATTTAATTTTATAAGCCATTTATTAAATTTTTAAATTAAATGTAGTAATTAAATTCCCAATGGTTATATCAAAAGCTCCAGTTTCTGAATTCCACTTGCCCGAAGCATCAACAAACTCCAAGTCAGAGAGAGTTAAATAAAAGCTAACTGTTTCTGTTTCTCCCGCTTTAACCATTCGCTTAGTAAATCTTTTTAATGATTTTCCATTGGGCACAATTGTAGCAAATTTATCCGAAACATACAATTGTACAACTTCTTTTACATCAATTAAACTAGAATTTGTTATCTCTACTTCAACTTTAATGGAGTCTTTTGACCTCATTTCTTTGGAATCCAACCGCAAATTAGAATAAACCACCTTACTGTAATTTAACCCATAACCAAAATCCCATTGAGGATTATAAGCTTTGAAATCATTTGATTTCGATCTATCTACACTCCTAGGATGATCATAAAATTCAATTACACCATCATATTTTGGGTACGTATAAGGTAATCTTCCACTAAAATTCTCTTCACCAAACAAAAGTTTAACAAGAGCATCCGCACCATAATCTCCTGGAAGATAAGCCTGAACAATTGCAGCAGCGCTGTCTACAATTGTTCTAATAATGCGCGGTCTGCCTTCAATCATTACCAAAATAACGGGTTTATTTGTAGCATAAGCCATTTCCGCCAATGCCAATTGTTCTTCATCTAAATTCAAGGACCGAATATCTCCAGGTTTTTCTGTGGAAGGATATTCACCAAGACACAATACAATTATATCACTTTGTGCTGCCTTAGTTTTAAAATCATCTGCGGCTATCAAACGAGTGGCTTCAAATCCATTTTCCAAATACAACTCTGCACCTTGACTGAATAAGCAGTTTTCTGGACCTACCTTTTCTTTAAAAGCCTCAAAAACGGTCTTGCAACCAACAGTATTATAAGCCGTATCAGCTCCTTGCCAAGTATGTGTCCAAGCGCCATTTAAATAAATCAAATTATTAGAAGTAGGTCCAGAAACCAATACCTTCTTATCCATAGACAATGGCAATGTATGGTTATTGTTTTTCAACAACGTGATGGATTCCAATGCGGCTTCTAACGCGGTGGCTTTAAATTTTTCTGAACCGAAGTCAGGATATTCATTAAGTTGATTCATAGCATCCTTATATAAACCTGCCTTTATTTTTACCCTCAGAATTCTTCGTACAGCGTCATCCAACCTTTCTGTAGTAATTTTACCCTCTTTTACAGCTTTAATCATCAATTCGCAATATTCTTTATACTGCGGTGAATAAGGAACCATACTCATATCTACACCAGCATTAAAAGCACTTATTATAGCTTGTTCAATATCTTCAGCAGTCCTGTGGATGGAATTCAACATAATATAGTCTTCCCAATCAGAAACTGCGAATCCCTGGAAACCCCAATCTTCTTTTAAGGTTTTTGTAATTAGGTTATAATTAGTGTGGCCCGGAACGCCATTCACATCTCCACTATTTATCATTACTGTGAGTGCGCCCTTCTTGACAGCTTCTTTAAAAGAAGGAAAATATAATTCCTGCATGTGTTTTTCTGGAATCCACGCAGGTGTTCTATCCCTTCCGCTTTGCGGGTTGCTATATCCTACGAAATGCTTCATACAAGCAACAACATGTTCCGAATCAATACTATCCCCTCCCTGGTATCCAGAGATTATTGCTCCGCCCATAGTGGCTGCTAAAAAAGGATCTTCCCCCAACGTCTCAAAATGACGCGACCAAAGTGGTTGTCGACCTAAATCCAAAACAGGAGAGAAGTTCCAATGAATTCCAGTAGCTCTCGTTTCATAAGCAGTTATTTTTCCAAATTTTTCAGCAATGTCAGGATTCCAAGTGGCAGCCAATCCAATTTCCTGTGGAAATAATGTTCCACCTTGCGTATAGTTTACTCCATGTATAGCATCAATACCGTAAATAATCGGCACTCCTGTTTTTCCATTATTAAAAGGACCGTTTATTTCCTTCAAAATTTGCGCCCAAGTTTCTCTATCATATGTATGCCATCCCACATTCAAAATGGAGCCAATTCCAAAAGTAACAATTGCCTCGTCTAACTTATCAGCATCTATTCTACCTGGCTCGATAACTGCACCACTATCATTACGAACATATAAAGCGTCTAGGGTAATTTGACAGGTTTGCCCCACCTTTTGTTCCAGTGTTAATTTGGATAGAATAGTTTCAATCTTTGAATTCAGTTCAACAACCGCAACAGGTTCTTCCTGACCACATCCAATAAAAATTGTTACTATAAAAAGTAGAATTATATTATTTCTCTTTTGCATAATTATGGACGTTTTTAAAATAATTAATATCGAAGTCAAAAAAATATCGGACAGCATACTATTAGATTGTCCGTCGTCGAGCTATGAGCAACAAAATAGTGCTATAGATTTAAAAATTTTGAATTTTTAGAAAGTGAAGGATTTGCAATTAAATTCTTTTTAGCTCTATGAAAATCCACCAATCGATCAAGAGGGCGTCGCAAAATCAGACCAAGTTGTATTCCGTTCTCTGCGCAAATTTCTTTGAGTTCTTTATCTAATAAGCTTGCAATTGACCCTACAAAATTGACTTTTACGTCTTTATAATTTTTATAACATTTGATATGTATATCAATAAATTGTTGGAAGTTTTTACGAATAAGGTCCTGAGAGTATTTTAAATCCTTATGCCTTATCAAAATTGGCATAAATGAAGCTATATACACATTGGCATTTGGTTTCATGTACACATTTTCATTAATCTCAGAATTTGTTAACCCCATCAGGGTAAGTTCTTTCTCTAATGCGCCGGGAAGTCTTTTATACTGAAAGTCTGAAAGTAAGGTTTTTCCAAAATGACTACCACTTCCCTCATCTCCTAAGATATAACTCAATGCCGGTAATTCTTCAGAAACAACTTCACCATCATAGTGGCATGAATTTGAGCCCGTTCCAATGATGCAAGCGATTATTGGCTCACCTCTATAGCAAGCAAAAGCAGCAGCTGATAAGTCATGATTAACAAAAACTTTTGAATTGCAAAAAAAATGCGAAAGCGCATTTTCTATAATGGAATTAAGTTTCGCTGACGAGCAACCTGCGCCATAAAAAAAAACTTCCGTTATCTTTTCTTTAATCAAATCTAATTCCAAATGATCGTTTAATTCGATTAAAATATCTTCTTGTGTATGGAAATAAGGATTAAACCCTTTGGTGCAGTATGAAGTGTCTGTGGAACTACCCACTAACTTCCAATCGGCTTTCGTCGATCCACTTTCAACAACTAAAAACATGTAATAATTTTTTATAATTAATATTCCAAAAATAATAAAAATTCCTTAGATATTGTACATGATACAAAAAGTATTTAAGTTTGTGCCAAATATTAATATATTTTATTCAAAATCCAAAAAATATTAATAGATATAAAATTAACCTAAAAAGCCATTGTAAAAAGCCATTGTAAAAAGACGACTAAAATAGAATACAAAAAAATAGGCTACCTTGTAAAGGGTACATTAAGAATAAAATTAATTCAATTATAACTACCAAGAAATGAGTTCGCAACAAAAAACAGCTTATAAAATAAATCCTTTTAATATTGTAATTTTTGGTGGAGATGGAGACCTGTCAAAACGAAAAATTGTTCCTGCTCTCTTTCATAGATATGCAGCTAAGCAATTAAATGTTGATTTTAATATCTATTGTATTTCACGATCCTCAAATAATGAAGAGAAATTCAAAATAATACTTAAGGAATTTATCCTATTAACTAACCATAAAGAATACAAAGAAAAGGATATAGATGGTTTTCTTAAGCATGTTAAACTGCTCCAGATCAAAAAAAATAATAACTTGTTTTATGCTGATTTAAAAAAGGATCTGGATGAAAATGCCGAACGGCAAAGAGTATTCTATTTCTCGGTTCCATCTTCAGCTTTTTCAGAAATATGCGGCACACTCCGAAGCTCAGGATTAGTCAATGATAGCAGTAAGGTTGTATTAGAGAAACCATTAGGACGAGATTTAAAATCAAGCCAATCTATTAATGCAATTATCTCCTCAACATTTAAGGAAAAACAGATATTCAGAATTGATCATTACCTTGGAAAAGAGACGGTACAAAACATTATGGTATTGCGATTTGCCAACCATCTTTTCGAAAGGGCATGGAATGCCGAGAATATTGAAAACATACAAATTACAGTTTCAGAAAGTTTAGGTGTTGAAAAACGAGCTGGATACTATGATAAAACAGGAGCTCTACTGGATATGATTCAAAATCATTTATTGCAACTGCTCTGCCTAATAGCAATGGAACCCCCTGCTAGTTTAAATCCAGATTCAGTGCGAAACGAAAAAGTGAAGGTTCTTCAATCGCTTAGACTCTTCAAGCCTTCAACAATTAAAGGCAATGTAGTGCGTGGTCAATATACCAGAGGTGCAAATGGTGATGAGAAATTAAATTCCTACCTCGAGGACATTGAAAAATACAATTCAGAAACAGAATCATTTGTTGCCATAAAGGCCTATATAGATAACTGGCGATGGAAAAATGTGCCAATCTACCTCAGAACTGGAAAACGAATGAAAAAAAGATATTCGGACATTGTTATTAATTTCAAAGAATTACCACATAATATCTTTCCAGACTCCAAACATCCACTTAGAAATAAGCTAATTATTCGTCTTCAGCCTGAAGAAAGAATAGAACTAGTTCAACTGAGTAAAATTCCTGGTCCAGGAGGCTATAGATTTAAACCAATTTCTTTAAAACTTGATTTCATAGATTCTTTTAAAGATCCTATGCCAGGGGCATATGAGAGATTAATTATTGACATTCTTCGTGGAAACCAAACGTTATTTATGCGACACGATGAATTAGAAGCAGCATGGATATGGATTGAGTCAATTAGTGATTGTTGGAATAAAGAAATACCACTTTCATTATATGAATCGGGAACATGGGGCCCTGGAGATGAAATTCTTGAAAAAAACACAAAATGGGAAACCAAAGAGTCGAAATAACCAATTTATTTCACGATAATAATGTTCTGATTAAGGCAATGGTAGCATCTATCATTGAAGAACTTAAAGGTGTGATTATTAGAAAAGGAAGCGCCACCATGCTATTATCTGGCGGCAGTACTCCTGGTCCTTTATACAAGCTACTAGACGATCAATGTGACTTTTTAGGAAAAGTTAAAATCGGATTGGTAGATGAACGATATGTTCCTGTTTCGAGCGAATTCAGTAATGAGCAATACATAAAAAACTGTTTTTCAAAGCACCCTGAAACGTTTTATCAAATAGCAGGAATGGTGATGGACTCAGAAGATGAAAAACGAAACCTAGAGCAAGTTCGTATTAAATATCAGGATTTTGTAAACCAAACAGATATTGTAATACTTGGAATGGGAACAGATGGACATATAGCCTCAATTTTCCCAGGAGATAAGGAATCTCTATTAGCTCTTTCAACCAGCGAGAAAGAAATTCTTAAAACAATCGCTCCAAGCGAACCGTCTCATCGGATTACTTGCAGCTTGAAAATGATAACTGACGCGACGAGCATATACATGCTTTTTCATGGCAATGAAAAAAGAAAAGTGCTACATGATGAAACTAAATCTTTACCTATTCATAATTTACTTGAAAAAAGAAAAGATGTTAAATTATTCTACTTAGATGATGATAAATAAAAAAATACAAGAAATAACTGATCGTATTATTGAACGGAGCAAATCTGAACGTGACTCCTATTTGGAATCAGTGGCTTTTAATTTTAAAAATTCTAGAAGCAGAAATCAAATGAGTTGCGGAAATCTAGCGCATGCATTTGCTGGATGCGGAACATCAGATAAAAAAATAATTTCTGAGGGTATTGAACCAAATATTGGAATTATTTCAGCCTACAATGACATGCTTTCTGCACACAAACCATACGAGCACTATCCTGAGGAAATAAGATTATACGCTAATGAAATGAATGCTACCGTTCAAGTAGCAGGAGGAACT
The DNA here is from genome assembly GCA_963926405.1 of uncultured Flavobacteriales bacterium. Lineage (GTDB taxonomy): Bacteria > Bacteroidota > Bacteroidia > Flavobacteriales_D > Parvicellaceae > CALSMU01. The sequence continues at coordinate 11,826 of CAWUXI010000007.1, read as the reverse complement.
CCTGCAATGTGCGATGGAGTAACTCAAGGCCAACCAGGCATGGATCTTTCATTACTGAGTAGAGATATAATTGCTTTATCTGCTGCAATTGGACTTTCACATGATATGTTTGATGGGGTAATGAACCTTGGTATCTGTGATAAAATTGTTCCTGGCTTGTTAATCGGAAATCTTAGTTTCGGTCATTTACACTCCATGTTTATTCCGGGTGGTCCAATGCCAACTGGTATTTCAAATGAAGAAAAGGGAAGAATTAGACAAGAATTTGCGGAAGGAAAAATTGGAAGAGAAGAACTTTTAAAAGGAGAATCTGACTCTTATCACTCTCCCGGAACTTGTACTTTTTATGGGACTGCTAATAGCAACCAGATGTTAATGGAAATTATGGGCTTACAGCTACCTGGGTCTAGTTTTGTGAATCCTGACACCATAATGAGACGAGCACTAAACAAAGAAGCCGTTAGATTGTTGTTGAATAATATTCGCACAAAAGATGAATCGAGAACCATAGGAAGAATAATTGATGAAAAGTGTATTGTAAATGGAATTATTGGATTGCTAGCTACCGGCGGATCGACAAACCATACTTTGCACTTAGTAGCAATCGCAAAAGCTGCTGGAATTTCTATAAATTGGCAAGATTTCTCAGACCTGTCTGAAGTAATACCATCTATTACAAAAGTATATCCAAATGGAGCTGCTGATGTAAATCATTTTCACGCTGCAGGAGGCATGGCATATGTTACTAAAACACTATTGGACGAAGGTTTACTGCATGAAGATGTAAATACTATTATGGGTCGCGGCTTAACGCTTTACACGAAAGAACCTAAGCTGGTGAGTGGCGCAATAAAATATGAAGCAGGACCGAAGGCATCTTTAAATGATTCTATAATACGTGCGGCGGGAAACCCCTTTCAGGCTACAGGAGGTCTAAAAGTACTAAAAGGAAATATTGGTATCTCCGTAATTAAAACGTCTGCTGTTGATCCAATTCACTACTTTGTTGAAGCTGATGCTATTGTTTTTGATGATCAAGATGATTTAATTACGGCTTTTCAAGCTGGGGAATTGGATAAAGATTTTATTGCGGTAATTCCATTCCAAGGCCCTAAACATAAAGGCATGCCTGAGTTACACAAACTTACTCCATCCCTTACCATATTGCAAAAGAGAGGTTTTAAAGTAGCATTGATAACTGACGGAAGAATGTCTGGAGCATCGGGCAAAGTACCCGCAGCTATTCACGTAAGTCCCGAAGCAAGCACAGGCGGTGTAATTGGCAAAATTAAGACAGGTGACAGAATAACTATTGATGCAAAAAACGGGGTATTTAATTGTTTGGAAAAAGGAATTGAAAATAGACCCAACAGAACAGTTCAATATAATGACATGAGTCATGGGAGACAATTATTTAAAAACCTTAGAGGACTAATTTCCGGTAGTGAAGAAGGTGCTGGAATATTATAAAAAAAAGATGCAAAATAACATTGAGAATATTTTAAAAAACAACCCGCTTATACCAGTTGTTACGATTGAAAGCCTAGATGAAATAGAGGGTATCTATAAAAAGTTAGTTTCACAAAACGTTAGGTGTATTGAAATTACATTGCGCACCGATGTTGCTTGGGAAGCAATTTCTGTCTTTAAAACTAAATATGGTTCCGAGTTTAAAATTGGAGTTGGAACCATTGTTTGCGTTGAAGACATATTAAAATGCGTTGCAATGGAAGTTGACTTTATGGTTAGCCCAGGTTACAGCGCATTGATGGTTGAACAATTTGAAATTAGCGGCATACCTTTTCTTCCTGGCGTTTCCACGCCAGGGGAAATAACTCAAGGCATAGAAAACGGATGGCGTTTCTTTAAATTCTTTCCTGCAGATCTATTTGGAGGAATAAATGCTCTAAAAACGTATGGCAATGTATTTCAAAATGTTAAATTTTGTCCTACCGGAGGAATAAATAAAGAAAATCATGTTTCATTTCTAGCCTTAAAAAATGTCCTTTCTGTGGGGGGCTCTTGGTTACTCAAATAATTACATTAATGTTTTTTTTTGTTAAATAAATTCTAAAACTCTTGATAAGCAATGATAAGTTATTTACAAAACTTTGCTTATTTCGATGTGTCTTTCCCCTCTTATTACCTACCCTTTTAAGTTCGATGAGCTTTAAAAGAAAAAGTCCAATGAGTAAAACTCATTGGACTTTGCTTTCTTAGTGACCTCGGAAGGATTCAAACCTTCAACCGCCACAGCCGTAATGTGGTATTCTATTCAGTTGAACTACGAGGCCAATTTAGAGCCGCAAATATAAGTAATACTAATCAGTATATTCTTCTATTGTGAGCAAAAATTCTTTTATATCCGCTATTCTCTTCTCATCGCTGGGGTGCGTACTAAATATTGCTGGTGGTTTTTGCCCGCCCGACGCTGCCATTTTCTCCCAAAAAGTTATTGCAGATTCAGGGTTATATCCAGCTATTTTCATAAACACCAGACCCAATTTATCCGATTCAGATTCATGATTCCTTCCATACTTTAACATTCCTAAAGTTCCAACTCCCATAAAAACTTGCTGATAGATAGAAACTTGCGTGGTGTCAGTCGGAGCCAAAATACTTCCTACTCCACCTATAACCATTTGCTGACTCATTCTTTCATTTCCATGGCGAGCAATAGCATGCGCAATTTCATGACCCATAACGACCGCTAGCTCATCATCTGATCCTACCAAATTTAAAAGGCCAGTGTAAACACAAACCTTTCCGCCAGGCATGCACCAAGCATTTATGATTTCTTCATCAACTGTTTTAAATTCCCATTCAAACCCAACCAAGCGTTTTTCATAACCTCTACCATTTAAAAAATCTTCTGTAGCTACTTTTATCTTTTCACCTATGTTCGCTACTCTCAAAGCACGTGAATCACTTGCAGGTAATACTTTTGCGGTAGATAAAAATTCAGTGTATTGGACTTTTGACATTGCAATTAGTTTGCTTTCAGGCATCAAATGCGCCTGTTTCCTATCCGTTATAGGAACTTTAGAACAAGCTGTAAAAAGCACAACAGCCATTAATGGTAATAAAATCGACTTCATCCTTAAAATATTTCTTGCAAAGGTAGTATAGTAATAGGAATCATTGATGCTGTTGCATAAATATAAAAGCAACTTGGTTTTTATTCAATAACAGCAGATAAACCTTTCTCTAAAAGCGTTTCGCAAATGGGCTTTAATGATTCAAATTCTCCTCTCTTAATCTGACACTTGCCATTGTTATGGACTATATGCGCGCACTGCTCAGCTTGAATCATTGAATGCTCACAATATTTAGTCAATTGATTAATAACGTGATCGAAGGTATTAACATCGTCGTTATAAAGAATTAAATCTTTAAGTTCTATAATCTTTTCTTCAATTAATACTTCTTCTTGTGTTTGATTCATATCTGACATATTCCAAATTTATAAAATTATTTGATTAGAAATACACATTTATTCAAAATAGGTTCATTAAAACAGTAGTTCAATCATTGATTTACCAGACCATATATAAATGCACACGAGTATAATTTCGCCCAAGAACACAGCTAAAATAAATTTCCAAAATGACATTTTAATGGTGCCAGCTGCATAACAAATCAAATCGGTTGGGACAGCAGGAAAAAAGGACCAAAATAACACAATTGAAAAACCATATTTCTCCATCTTGCTGCGAACACCTTCCATACGCGTTAAGTTCTTACCTCTAAATAATTGTTCAGGAGTCAATATAGATGCAGCCTTGTAAACTAAGGAAGCTCCAATAAGAATACCTATCATTGAAACAATTAATACAAATACTGGTTCATCTGGATATAGCACCGTACCCATCAGCACAAACAAAGTACTGGGTAAAAAAAACAGAGCTCTGATGGAGGATAGCGTTATAAAAGCAAGCAGTATTAGACCACTGTTATCATTCAATACCGCTTTTAAACTGTCTGCAGTAAAAGTATTCGGGTAAATTAAAAATAACGTTACAGTTATTAATATTAAGACTATCCAAGTCCATCTTAAATATTTCTTAAACTGTTTCATCGAAAACAATAGTACGATATTTCGCACAAAAAAAGCGCATGTAGTTATACATGCGCTTTTCAGATTTGCTTTTATCCTAATTTAAAGCCAGCCTCTTATCTTTATCATACCGCAATAGGTAAGTAAATTCATACTTCAATGTTTCTTTTGCATCAAGATTTATATTCCACACTAGTTTTCCTGTTTTTTTATTGTAATCAGCTATTCCCATCTCTAAGACTTCAACTTTAATATCCTCAATAGTTGAAACTGGAGTCTGATCTTCAACTATTATTGAAACACTTGTTGACTTATAATTTTTAAGTGCCAATTGATACGTAACTGTTTTCTCTTTTTGACCTGTTAACTTTTTCACTTTTTCTTCGTCAATTGTTTTCGTTCTCGTTAAGTATATTCCCCTATCTCTTCCCAACGCCAATTCTAAAGTATCGCTCATAACCGAGGGGTTTAATCTAGTTTGACCAACATACGTTCCATCGTAATAAATATTAGCTACAGCCGGTAGTAAGTTTAAATCTTCCCAACCACTTAATTTTGCCATTAAAAAAGCGTCTTTATCTAATTTTGGTACGATATGATACTGAAACGAAGCATCAATCTCCTCAGAAGTAACTGCCATTAAATGCGTCTGCCCATCTGATTTAATTGACTGCGGTATTTTTAATTCGAATTCTACCATTGCCATGTTATTATTCATTTCTGTGTAATTAGACATGTGTTCAGCCTCTTCTAAATCATCCCATTGAAAATCAGCATCAGTTGATACATTAATCTCATTCATGGAAAGTGTTGCTGGAGCCATTGCGCTCTCTTTCGCCATTTTACCCTTTGAATCTTTATTGTAATACCCTATAGATTGTACAATTGGCTGATAGTAATTTAAATACCATGTTGCCAATACCGGTTTAACATTACTTCTGTTTGGGTTTATTGTTGACAAAGTCATATCAACATCCTCCCAGTCGATTCCTGTATTTTGATAAACATTAGCCTTGTACGTTAACTTTACCGGAGAATCAACATCATCTGCTCTTAAATCGTAAGAAGGAGACCATCCAGCACTCGAAACCATATAACTAAATTCAAGTGTCCCGTAAGTCTCAACATCCGAAGAAAGAGTTACAATAATTTGCTGCACAGGCAACTGTTGTGCAACAACGTTTCCTACATTGTAATTGTAGTTTACTAATTCATTTAACCTTGCGTTCATTTTAGTGAGAAGTAATTGGTCCGTATTTAACTTCTTCTCAATTTTAAAAATCAATTTATTCAACTCCAATAATTTTACACGCATGTAATCCATAGCATCCATCAAAGCCGCTATCGAATCATTTACGTTTTGACCTTTGATTACTCCACTTGTCAATAACATATTTTTCTCTGATTTATATCCTTCAACTTCAATTCTTAATTCTTGCGCTAGCCAATTCAAATCACTGATGGAATCTTCTAATCTTGTAATTTCTATTTTAATTTTCATTGGCATTGTATTCGGCACGTAGGCTTTTGGAATGGGATAAAAAATAGTTGAACTAACATCTAGAATTATAAAACTTCCCGTCCCTTTTACTTGAATACTATTTTTATCAAATTCCTGGGTCATTCCTTCAAAAATAATTTTTGTAATACCTTTATCGATTTTAAACTTCCCTTTTCTTTGAACTTGAGCTCCCTGAAGAAAAACAGTTACATTATTAATTTTTGAACTTACTTTTTTTTCAACTTCCGCCATAGCTGAAGTTCCGGAAAGTATTATAGCGAGTAAAGTGACGGTTATCTTTTTCATGATTTCTATTTTTTAATTAATTATGCCTAGCGGTACATCACCCTTTTTAAAAAGTTCAATCACCTTGAAAATAAATTTTATTGTATGTCGTTATTGCCTTATTTCACTACATTTACGCTCAGAATAAAAAAAATGAAAAATCTATTTACGCTCACTTTTTTAATAATCTCTACCAGTATTTTAGCGCAAACCACTATCCTATTTGAAGATTTTAATGATGGTTTTCCTGCAGGATGGCAAACAATTGATGGAGATGGCCTTGTTCCATACAACGACCCTGCTGTTAATTTCATTACAGATTCGTGGGCAATGCATGAAGATTATGATACTTTAGGTATAAATGATTCTGTTTTAATCAGTACTTCATGGTTTGAAACTGCTGGTACTGCAGATAATTACATCGTTTTACCGTCACTTACATTAGGTGCTTTTGGAAATTACATCTCATTTGACTGCAAGTCAAAAGATCAATCATATCATGATGATTTTGAAATTTTATTCTCCTATTCCAATCTAAATGATTTTACGAGTAACCCTGTTATTTTTGATTCCGCTGGACCGTCATACTGGACAAACTATACTGTTTCATTAGACAGCGCAGGAATTACAGGTCAAACTGTTTATTTAGCTTTTAGACATAATGCTTATGACCAATTTATTTTAGAAATTGACAATATCAAAGTGTTTACAGAAAGTCCTATGGAAATTTCTAATATTGAACCCAACACTACCTCATTTTATCCGAATCCGGCTAAAGAGTATATAACGATTAAAGGTCTTTCCGAAAGTACTTCTTATTCGATATCAGATATTAATGGGAAATTGATTCAAAACGGCACTACTTTTGACAATATCAATTTGGAAGGCATCACTAAAGGTTTCTACTTTCTTACTATTGGAAATAATATAGCAAAAAAGTTGATTGTAGAATAATTCCTAATCTGCTTCATTGAAAATAGAATTAAAGAATATTGTCCCAAATCCCATGAAAGGTGAAGCTTTCTCTACAGAAAGCATATGGGGAAAAGAATATACATTAGAATCCAATCTTTCCTATTTAATATCTTCTGATTCTGGAAAAGGTAAAAGCACCTTACTTTCTTATATCTATGGACTTAGGGCTGATTATTCTGGATCAATAAGTATTGATGAAGAAAACCAAAAAAACACTTCTATAGAGGATTGGTCCAAATTAAGAACGAATAAGCTTTCCTATCTATTGCAGGACTTAAGATTATTTAATCACCTCTCTGTTTGGGATAACTTAACTTTAAAAAACAAACTAACAAATCATAAGTCAGATGCTCAAATCGAAGAAATGTTAGATGAATTTGGACTGCTTTCAAAGAAACATCAATTAGCTGGGAAACTATCTTTAGGACAGCAGCAGCGAGTAGCGCTTATTCGCTGTTTACTTCAACCATTCGAATTCTTATTATTAGATGAGCCATTTAGTAACATTGATGACACCAATATTGAAATAGCCAAAAGATTAATTGAAAAAGAATGCAAGGCTAATAATGCTGGGTATATTTTAGCTACCCTCGGTCATGATTATGAATTTAAAAATGTAACTACTATCTTTTTATAGTGAAACTGTATCATGAAAAAAGCAATCAATAAAAAACAAAATATGTTTACCCTAGCGTTTTCCGCTTTGGGTGCTATTTTGGGTTTTACGCTTTTATTAATAACGCTTCAATTATTTACAGATGTTGACACCATTTTTAAGAACGAATCTGATGTTATTGATTCTGAGTTTTTAGTCCTTAAAAAACATGTTTCAACGCTAAATACAATTGGACTTGCAGGCAATACAGCTTTTGATACTGATGAAATTGAAGAAATTAAAACCCAAGATTTCATAAAAGATATTGCACCGTTTAAAAATGCGACTTTTGAGGTAATGGCGGTATTAGGAATGGAAGGGGGTAAATTCCCTACCATGAAATCATTGGCGTTTTTTGAATCGGTTCCAGATCATTTCATTGATGCAGAAACGAAAAACTGGGGATGGGAAAAAGGAGATACGCAAGTTCCTATTATTTTGCCAAACACCTATTTAGACGCTTATAATTTTGGAATAGCACAAGCAGCTGGGACACCGCAAGTAAGCAAAGGAATAATTGGAGCTTTTTCCATTCAACTAGAAGTCTCTGGAAATGGAAAAAAAGCTGAATACCATGGGAATGTCATCAATTTTTCAGACCGAATAAACTCAATTTTAGTTCCTAATAGTTTCTTGCATTTTGCAAACATAGAATATGGTTCCCCTGCAAATCAGGAAACATTTAGAGTAATTGTAGAAGTTACAGACGCCAATGACCCATCTTTAAAAAAATATATTGAAGATAATGGTTATGAAACGAATAGTGAGCAATTAAGAGGCGGTAAAGTGGAGCAAATACTGCGAGGTTTTTTAAATTTCCACGTACTCATTGGAATAATAATCATTCTTCAATCTGCCTTTCTATTTGTATTGTATTCTCAAATTTTAATTCAAAAATCTAAATACGAAATACAGTTATTGTTAATTCTTGGTTATAAATGGAAAACTATCACGAATCAAATAAACAAATCATTTATATTGGTATTTGTGCTTGTCGGATTAGTTTCATTCTTATGCTTTGGAGCTGTTAAATTATGGTTTAACGCCTGGTTATTAAAAGAGGTTGGAATGGAAGGAACTAGTCTAATTTCACTAAACACGCTGCTTTTTGGTGTTGGCTTCTTATTGTTATTCTTGTTCCTGACCGGGATTAATATTTCCAATAAAGTAAAACACTTAGCAAAACCGAATTCTTAATTTTTTGTTAAAGTTTAATATAAAAAGCATCCAAAACTTATTTGGTGCGTCATTTGTTATACTTTCGAATTAGAAAAGAAAATTTTTAAAATATGAAGAAGTTATTATTACTATTTATTCTTTTTTCAGTTATTGGAGCAAATGCTCAATACAACCTAAAATTTAAGGTAAATGGATTAAAAGACACCACAATCTTTCTTGCAAGATATTTAGGCGATAAGTTATATTATGCGGATACGGCTGAATCAAAAAATGGAGTTATTGAGTTTGAAAAACAATTTGATGAAGGTGTTTATACAGTAATCTGCCCAGGCCCAAAATGGTTTGAAGTAATTTTAGCTGACAAAGAGATTGAAATGGAGACTTCAATAGATAACTTCATTACAAACATGAAAGTTAAAAAATCGGTAAATAATAAAATATTTTACGATTACATCAAATTTATTAATGACAAGAAAAATGAAGCAAAAGACAAAAAAGAAGATAAAGAAATCATGTCTAGGTTAGACAAAGAAGTAAAAGATTATCAAAATAAATTGGTTGTTGAAAACAAAGATTTACTTGTGGGTAAGTTAATTAACATGTCAATTGATCCCATCATTCCTGAGGCCATAATAAAAAATGACACTTTACGATACAAATACTACAAAGCTCATTATTGGGATAATGTTGATTTATCTGACAAAAGGTTGGTTCATTACCCTGCATTCAAAAACAAATTACAGTTCTACTTTGAAAAAATGTTATTGCAACAAGCGGATACTATCTGTGTAAATGCACATGAATTAATTAAGCAGATTGAAAACGGATCTGAAATGTTTAAATACGTAGTTCATTTTATAACTTATAAATACGAAACTTCAAAAATTATGGGAATGGATGCAGTTTTCTACTGTATGGCAGATTCTTACTATTGTCCTCCTGATAAATCTAGAGCTTACTGGTTAGACCCAGACAAGTTAAAAGAGTTGTGCGAAAGAAAAGATGCAATAGGTCCATTAAGAGTTGGTCAGCCGGCACCCAGAGTAATTCTAGCGGACACAAGTGAGAAAAAATGGGTTGATTTTTACACACAAGTCAAAACTGATTATACTGCTCTTATCTTTTGGGCAGATGATTGCGGCCATTGCAAGAAAGAAATGCCAAAGCTTATTAAATTGTACAATGAATTAAAAGAAAAAAACATCAGTATTGAATTTGTTGCTGTTGGAACCAGTCTTGAAAATAAAGGATGGAAGAAATTTATTAAAGAGAATAACCTTCCTTGGATAAATATTTCAGATTTTCCAGATGCGAACGAAAATGCAGTAAAATACCTAAACGAACTAAGAGTAACAGATTTACAAAGTTTAAACTTTAGAAAGACGTATGACATTTTCAGTACACCGCAAATCTACCTTTTAGATAAAGATAAAGTAATTAGAGCGAAAAAATTAGACGCAAAAAATCTGGCGAAAATTTTAGAACATAAATTAAGTATCGATCTTGATTATGAGGAGCCGGAAGAAGAAGAAAAGAAAAAAGAGGATACACACTAGTTAATTTACTTGTTAACGAAGTGTTAAAGAATATATAAGTGAGAGAATCCAGATTATATTTGTAGTCAGGAAATTAAAAATTAAACAATAAATAAAATTACAATTATGAAAAAAGCAATCTTAACATTTGGAATGATGTTTTTAGCAGTAATGGCATTCAACGTTAATGCTCAAGCTACGACTGCACCTACTTCATTAGCTATCCAAATTGGTGGTGCCGAAATTAGTTTCGAAAAAGAAGTACATGACTATGGTGTTATGGAGCAGAATGGTAACGGACAATGTGAATTTGTATTTACAAACACCGGAACAGAGCCATTATTAATTACTAACGCTAGAGGATCTTGTGGATGTACTGTACCAGAATGGCCGCGTGAGCCTATCGCACCAGGTGCTTCTTCTGCTATCAAAGTAAAATATGATACGAAGAGAATCGGTTTAATTAATAAATCTGTAACAATTACTTCAAACGGAGAAACTTCTACTAAAATTATTAGAATTAAAGGGGAAGTTAAAGCTCCAGCTGCTGGTGCAACACCTATCAAACCTGTTGATGGTCCTGCAACTAAAGGGTAATTAAATTAATACACTATTTAAAAACTCCGATTATAACAATCGGAGTTTTTTTTTACCTGAAATTTAGATTATGAAACTGATTTTGGCCATCCTATTATTATTATTATTTTCCATTAACGGAATTAGTCAAGCAAAGATTACGTTTGAAGAAAAAACCCACAAGTTTCCAAAAACAAATGAGGGCGTTTTACTAGAACATGACTATTCTTTTACAAACACTGGAAACGAACCGTTAATGATTGAAGGAATAAAAGTTACTTGTACATGTACGAAATTTACTTATCCAAACGCACCCATTTTACCTGGTGAAAAAGGTGTGATTCATGTTACTTTTGATACCAACAAAAAATATGAATGGCAAAATAGAACGCTGGTAATTTCCAGTAATGCAGAAAACCCCACAAGCATTGTTCGTTTTAAAGTAATGGTTGTAAACGAAAAGCATTAGGCGCTCCCCTCTTTCTGTTAAAGACTTGTTAATGGATTCTTATAGATATGTTAATGTTCTGTTAGCTGTATGTTAAACACTAACAAACAGCATTAATCATACATATATTTGTTTCTCACTTAATCATAAAATAAATATGAAAAACACATTTTTAACATTAACTTTTTTCCTATCAGGTATATTTGCAAACTCCGTTTATTGCCAAGGCGATATACAAATAGGAACGCCCGAAATTACATTTGAAAAAACACTGCATGATTATGGTGTCGTAGATCAATACGGAAATGGTGAATATGAATTTAAATTCACAAATACCGGAACAGCGCCCTTATTAATTAAACTAGCAAAGGGAACCTGTGGATGCACGGTTCCAGAATGGTCTAGAGAACCTATTCAACCAGGAGCCGTGTCAACTATAATTGTTAGCTATGACACAAAAAGAGTTGGAACATTCGATAAAGGAGTTACTATTACAGCTAACACTGAACCGAGTATTAGCAACCTTAAAATAAAAGGAGAAGTAATAGCTTCTGAAAACGCATCCCCTTTAAAACCTGAAGTAATACCTACAAAATAAAGGATAATCAATGTCCA
>CAWUXI010000006.1:0-16602 GCA_963926405.1 uncultured Flavobacteriales bacterium | reverse complement strand
TTATAAAGAGCAGGGTAAACTAATAGATGTTAATGGAGTTGGGTCGATAGACGATATTACCAATTCATTATTTGCATCAATTGAGATAACTAAATAATGGCGGATACTAACTTTGTTGACTACGTAAAAGTTTGCTGTCGCTCTGGAAAAGGAGGGGCTGGTTCAGCGCACCTTCATCGAGATAGAACGACAATGACTGGAGGCCCTGACGGAGGGCATGGTGGAAGAGGTGGTCATGTAATTATTCGAGGTAGTCAAAACCACTGGACGTTATTGCACCTTAAATATAGAAAGCATGTTATTGCTGAACAAGGTTACCCAGGCGGTAGAAGTTGCAGTTCTGGTAGAGAAGGCGTGGATGAATATCTTGATGTACCGCTAGGAACTATTGCGAAGGATGTGGAAACTGGAGATATTATTTGCGAAATAACAGAAGTAGGGCAAGAATTCGTATTAACCGAAGGTGGTCGAGGCGGAGTTGGAAATAGTCATTTTAAGTCTTCTACCAACCAAACTCCTCGTTATGCTCAAACTGGAGAAGATGGGCGCGAAGAGTGGAAAATTCTTGAATTAAAAGTTTTAGCAGATGTAGGTTTGGTAGGATTTCCAAACGCTGGTAAATCAACACTTTTATCAGTGGTTTCTGCTGCAAAACCAGAAATTGCTAATTATCCTTTTACTACTTTAATACCCAATTTGGGGATTGTAAAATATAGAGAATATCAATCATTTGTTATGGCAGACATTCCGGGTATTATTGAAGGTGCGCACGAAGGTAAAGGTTTGGGACACCGATTTTTAAGGCACATAGAAAGAAATGCTTTGTTGCTTTTTATGGTTCCAATAGATTCTGATAATATTGAAAAGGAGTATAAGATATTACTCAATGAATTAAAACTGTATAATCCAGAATTATTGGATAAAGAAAGAGTATTGGCAATTACCAAAAGTGATATGCTTGATATCGAGCTAATTGAAGAAGTGAGAAAAGAACTTCCCAAAGGCATTGAATCTGTTTTTATTTCCTCTGTGAGTCAAAAAGGAATCACAGAGTTGAAAGATGTATTATGGATGCGATTAAACCCTGATTTCGCGATTGATAAGCCTAAAAGGTTCAAGTAAATGGGTTTTATTGAGAAAATAGAACAGATTGATAGGCAACTTTTATTTGCTATCAACGGGGCTAATTCTCCTTTATTCGATACCATTATGTGGTGGGTTAGTAAACCAGCTTTCGGTATTCCATTTTATCTGTTATTTATCGTTTTACTATATAAATATTTTGGTTTGAAAAACACATTGCTTCTTGCATTGTTTGCTGGTTTAGCAGTTGGTTTAGCGGATTTATCTGCTAAATATTTATTTAAAGAGATGTTTCAACGGTATCGGCCAAGTCAAAATTTAGAAATAAAGGAGCAGCTTCATTATGTTAATAATTACCACGGAGGAATCTATGGCTTTGTATCTTCCCATGCGGCTAATATGTTTTCTATAGCTATGCTATTGGGCTTATGGTTAAAAAGTAAAATAAAATATTCATTGTATTTCCTCTTAATTTGGGCTGCATTAATAGGGTATAGTAGAATTTATCTAGGAGTTCATTATCCTAGTGATGTGCTTTGCGGGGCCCTATTAGGAATGTTAATAGCCTTTCTTATTTACAAGGTAACTATCAAAGCAAAATTGATTAATTTTAGTGCAAAATGAAGCTACTCTTGGCAATATTTATAGGCGGAGGATTGGGAAGTGTCTCTCGATTTGGGGTCTCAATTTTAGGTTCTAAGTTGTTTGATACCAAATTTCCTGTCGGAACGCTTATAGCCAATTTGTTAAGTTGTATTGTTCTTGGTTTGTTAGTAGGGGTTTTCCAAGACAAAATTAATTCCGAAGAATTAAGAGCAATGCTGATTTTAGGTTTTTGTGGAGGGTTTAGTACATTTTCTACTTTTAGCCTTGAAACGCTTAACTTAGTGAAAGTAGGGCAATATTGGATGGCAGCACTCAACGTAATTATTAGCGTATTAGCTTGCTTATTTATTCTTTATATGTTTGTTCAGAAAAGTAAAGTAATCTAATTATTTGTTGGTTCTTGCGTTGTGTTAGAATCTTGGAAAGCTAATTTCTTTATGCCGCGTCCCAGGAATAGGCCAGTCAAGTACTTCAAATTAACTCTAATTCCATAAACAACAAATACTCTCTAAAATCTTCCGTAATTTCTACCTCAGGGTAAACAGAAATAGGTTTAAATCCAAAGCCTCCATAAAGAGAATGAGCAGTTTCCATAAACTTTGGCGTGTTCAGTCGCACTTTTTTATGCCCTCTTTCTTTTGCCGTATTTATTATTTCTTGAAGTATAGCCTTTCCTACTCCAAGCTTTCTGAAAGAAGGGTCTACAAACATTCGTTTAAGTTCACCAACTTCTGCATTGATACTATTTAAACAACCTATTCCACATGCTTTATTCTCAATTAAAGCTAGAAAAACATGTCCATTTGGCGGTAGATACTTGTCAATTTGTTTAATGTCTTGTTCAACTATTTTAGTCGGGTTGTGCGGGTGAACTCCATAAGTCATTTGCATCATTTCATTTCCCCATGTTAGATAATCTGTCCATAATTTGCGCACTAATTCAACATCATCCGGAAGTATAATGGCGCGAATTTTAACAATGGAACTGTTCACTAAATGCAGGTTTAATTAGCCGTTGACTCTTCCTCTTCATCAATGTCTTTGTCAATACAATCGAGGAAAGTTTTTCCTAAACCAACTTCATCTTTCATAGCAGCGGCAAAATTGCTATAATTTACAGTTGCTTTTTCCAAAGCACATTCGCAAAACTCTATACTCAAGTCCTTTTTTTCACAAATATTAAGGTACTCGGCTTTATTTTTTTGAGACCATCCTCCACATGAGGTTAAAAAAAGTAGGGTTCCAATCAATAATAATAGATTTTGCTTTAACATGATGCTCGTTATTTAGGGTAAAAATAAGAAAGATTTTGTAATTATGATTATTAAGGATAGTTAGAACGTATTCATAGGGAATCTAAGTTAATTCTTCTCAATAGAGTCTAACATAAGCCTGACTTCTTCTCTAAAAGATAGATACCTTTTATAGTTAAATGTTAAGCCAATATAACTTTTTTGAAATGATTCTATATTGTAAGGTAATGAATCAAATAAAGAAATATTTACAGCAATATATTTGAAAATAGAGTCTTTCGTTTGTTCCGAACTATAAGAAGGCTCCTTAAATATGTGAGCGATAGGCAGGTGAGAAATGACATCTACTATTTGTTTTTTACCCAAGGGAGAAATAGGATCTTGATCCATCTTTACATCAACAAGTTTGACCTCCATTTTCGAAAGTAATTCTAAGACAGCGTCATAAATTCCTTTTAGTGCCTCTGGTTGAGAAGCATAATAATTTATAGTGTTATTGAAATCCTCAAATGATACACCATGTTTTTCAAAGATCTCTTGAAAAAAGTTGTTTGCGCTATCTCGGATGACTGATTGATCCACCCTTACTTCATTAAGGTGTGCTTCTATCAATTGCAATTCAAGAATCATTTCGGTAAAAATTTCCTTTTTAATCAAATTTTCAGGTTGTTCTTCTTCAGTTTTTCCTCCGCAAGAGAATAATAGAGTCGTATAAAAAACAAGACTTATGGCTATGTGTTTATTAAATACCATTATCGATTAAAAAGCATTCGTTGACCTTTCGCTGATTCGTCAAATGTCCCATTTTCATAAACGGGATTTCCGTTAACAAATGTTGTCGTTACTTTACTGTTAAATGTGGTTCCTTCAAAAGGTGACCAACCACATTTGTATAAAATAGTATCTTTATTTACCTGCCATTCATTATCGAAGTCCACTAAAACAAGATCAGCAAAATACCCTTCTCTTAAATATCCTCTATCCCTAACTTCAAACAATGTTGCCACATCGTGACTCGTTTTCTGAACAATATGCTCCAAGGTGAATTTTCCTAGTTTAACCATTTCTAGCAATGCAACTAGTGCATGCTGAACCAATGGCCCTCCAGATGGAGCATTGAAATAGCTGTTGTTTTTTTCTTCTAATGTATGTGGGGCATGATCCGTTGCGATAACGTCTATAGTGCCGTTATTAACAGCTGCAATTATAGCTTCTCTATCTTTTGATGTTTTAACAGCTGGATTCCATTTGATAAAAGTTCCTTTGCTTTCATAATCTTCATCAGAAAACCACATATGATGAATACAAGCTTCTGCTGTAACTTTCTTTTCTGATATTGGTCTGTCATTACCAAAGATGCTAATTTCTTTTGCCGTGGAAATATGTAAGATATGTAAACGAGCATCATGTTTAATAGCTAGTTCAGCTGCCATTGAAGATGAACGATAACATGCTTCCTCGCTACGAATCATGGGGTGGTATTTCATAGGAAGATTTTCTCCATATTGTTTACGGTAAGTTTCGGTATTTTCCCTAATGATGGGTTCATATTCGCAGTGAGATGCTATCAGTAATTTACATTCAGAGAAAAGGCCTTCAAGCGTTTTAGTATTATCGACTAACATATTACCTGTTGATGACCCCATAAAAACTTTTATCCCACATACATTTTTAGGGTTCGTTTTTAAAACTTCATCTAGGTTGTCATTAGTTGCTCCAAAATAGAAAGAATAATTTGCTAATGAGGTTTCAGCAGCTATAGCATATTTATCTTCCAGAATATTTTGTTTAACTGTATTCGGAATTGTATTTGGCATTTCCATAAATGAAGTTATCCCACCCGCTACTGCAGCTTTTGACTCAGTATAGATGTCGGCCTTGTATGTCATTCCTGGTTCTCTAAAATGAACTTGGTCGTCGATTAATCCTGGAAGCAGTAATTGACCATTTGCGTGAATAGTAGTATCTGGATTGCACGCGATATTATCTTTTGAAATTTTTGCAATTCTCTCACCTTCTATTAATAAATTACCAATGAAGTTTTCTCCTTCATTTACAATTCTAGCATTAGTAATAAGTGTACTTTTCATACTGAAATAATTTGAACACAAAGTTCGTAAAGATTTAAATATTTAGAATAGTATTTTTTGTTTATTTGAAAATCGGGCTTTGAGTACCTCAGCCCTCTTTAAGTTCGAGTACCTAACCACTCTTTTGGTTCGAGTGCTTCGCCACTCCTGTAAATAAGGACTAGAGCCCTGATGCACTCGAAGGGCGAAGGGCCCGGGGCGGAAGATCCTAAAATTTCTTTCTTCGTAATTTCAACACTCCTAAGAAAGCTTCCTTGAAAATACTCATGTCCATTTTAGATTGGCCTAATACTCTATCCGTAAAAGTTACAGGCACCTCTTTTATTTTAAATCCAGATTTAAGTGTAGAATATTTCATTTCAATTTGGAAAGCATAACCAATAAACCAGATGTCATCTAAATCAATTTTTTCTAAAACCTTTCTTTGGTAGCATGCAAAACCTGCTGTGGTGTCTTTAACACCAATCCATAATATTATACGCACATAAACTGAAGCAAAGTAAGACATTAGCCATCTTGTAAATGGCCAGTTTTCTATATGACCTCCTTTGCAATAACGTGATCCTACCGCCATACCAAAACCATCTTCACGACATGCTTTTAATAGTCGAGGTAAATCATCTGGCGCATGTGAAAAATCAGCGTCCATTTCAAAAATGAAATCATAGTCATTTTTTAATCCCCATTTAAACCCATAAATATATGCCGTTCCTAGACCTTGCTTTCCTTTTCTTTCTAAAACATGCAGTTTGCCTGTATATTCATGCTGCAATTCCTTTACGATGGCCGCCGTTCCATCGGGAGATCCATCATCTACTACCAGTATATGAAATACTTCATCTAACCCAAATACAGCGCGAATAATATTCTCGATGTTCTCTTTCTCATTGAAAGTTGGTATAATTACTAGGTTCTTCATTGTTGGGTTGACGAATATAATTTAAAAAACAGACTTGGTTGCCTTTCCTACATCATTTTCTTGCCATAAATTAACTTTAATTAACTTTACGCTTTATGAGATTATTGTTAACGGTATTTGGTGTTTTTTTTTCGGTAACTTTAACTTGCCAAATGCAAAATGTTTGGAAGCTCGATAACTTTCGGGCTGATTCTCCAGTTGGAGATGGAGTTTACAACGAAGTTTGGGGGTTTGTCCAAGGCAGCCAAGAATATGCCGTTATTGGAGCAATGCACGGAACCTACTTTTTTCGAGTTACCGAAGAAGATAAATTGGAACAAGTGGAGTATAAAGAGGGTGCTTTTTCGTCTTATTCGGTTATACATAGAGATTACGACAATTACAATGGATACCTCTATGAGGTTTGTGATGAAGGCAATAGTACATTAAGGATTTATGATTTACATTATTTGCCAGACTCAATCCCTATTGTTTATGATGATTCTACATTGATTGTTCGTTCACATAATTTATTTATTGATCAGTCTTCTGGGCTAATGTATTCTTGCGGTAATACAAGTCAATTAGGAGGAGATGCCTTACGTGTGATTTCACTTCAGGACCCGGTAAATCCAACACTTGTTTATGACTATAATTTTGTTGACTATGTTCATGATATTTATGTAAGAAACGATACTGCGTTTATCAATGCAGGAAACCAAGGCTTAAAAGTTGCTGATTTTAGTATTCCAACTATGCCAATTGCACTCGGTAGTATGGAATTTTACACGGATAAAGGATACAATCATTCTGGATGGCTAAGTAAAGATGGTAATACATATGTAATGTGTGATGAGACTTTAGGTAGTAGGTTTAAGGTGTGTGACGTTTCTGATCTGTCCGATATCAACGTAACAGCATTGGATATACCTCCAACTTTTGAAAATACGGTTCCACATAATGTTATGTTAAAAGATGGGATAGCTTATTTTTCCTACTATAACGATGGACTTCAAATTTATGATGTGAGAGATATCAATAATCCAAAACGGATAGCTTATTACGATACCTATTTAGAGGAAGATACTGGAATAAATATATTCAAAGGAGCTTGGGGAATCTACGCCTTGTTGCCCTCAGGAAGATTATTGGTTTCAGATAGGAAGTACGGACTATTTTTGCTTGGGTATAATGCGCCCCCAGAAATTAATATAAGCAATCAAGAGCACGGAATTTATCCCAATCCAGTTCAGGGAGGAGCTTTTTTTTATAGGGAACACCTTTTCGAATCTAATTACACAATCAAGATTTATGATTCCCAAGGAAAGTATATAAAAGTATTTAATGGTATTACGGATCATCTATATATGGACTTATCTTTTTTAAGTGCTGGAACGTATTCTTATAGTTATTATAACTCTACAACCAAGGTGAAATTGAGTAAAAAGTTTGTTGTGGTTAAGTAACTAATCTGAAATTAGAGAGCCGAAATATCTGAATGATATCAATAAATAAACAATTGGGGTGTTATGTCCTTGTAAATGTTCTTCTAAAATTACTCCGTAAAGAAACGTTAAAAACAGCAAGTTGTTTGAATTCGGCAACAGCCGAATGAGTTTTTGCTGTTTAGTTTGTGCGGAAGATAATTTTGAAGGTCATTTGTGCAGACTTGATTTTTGTATTACTTTGCATTAAGGCAAAGTAATAGCCTAGTGGCTTAAGCGTTAAATTAAATTTATAGTACCGAAATAGATTAGTCAAATTGAAAGAAGAAAAATCTAACTTTTTTAAAAACGCGCAAGATGTAGCACGCCTTATACCATTTGGAAGAGTTACGTCATATGGTGCAATTGCCAAATACCTTGGTTCAGCAAAATCTGCACGAATGGTAGGATGGGCAATGAATGCCTCAAAAAACACTGACGTTCCTGCTCACCGTGTTGTAAATCGTGTTGGGTTATTATCTGGCGAAAAACATTTTTCAACTCCTACTGAAATGCAATTACTATTGGAAAAAGAGGGCGTAGATATTGAAAAACAGCAGGTTCAAAATTTCAAGGAATTGTTTTGGGACCCGAGTACGGAGTTAGAATTGTAAAATTATTTGAATTAACTAATTAACAATTAGATAAAGTTTATCTCAATTTGTAGATTTGCGCTAATTATAAAATAAACCCAGTAAATATTTCTTTATGAGAATCACTAAAATTAGTTTATTAGCATTAATAGTTTCCTTTTCTTTCGCGTCTTGCTCTGGAGAAAATAAAGAGGTGCAAGAAATTGCAACAGTTGCTACCGGTGAAGTTGCAGACGTTGAAGTGGTTGCCGAAGATGCGGATTTAGACCAAGAAATACTGTTTAAAATAGATTTGATAATTGGAAATAACATTACAGGACCATCAAAGGTGATTTCAGAAGTAAAGGATCAGGGGATGGGTCGTTTTCAGGAAAGCCTACCTGTTCCAATGGAACAAGCAAGATCTTTCGAAGGGACTTCAGTTGGGAAAGGCCTTACTTTAGGAGCTTTAGGAGTTGATGTGACTTACTTGTCTGTGTATGATCGTCCAGATTTAGCATTGAAATATATTGCATCTATAAATAAATTGAATATTGATTTAGATTGTGGAATGGTTATAGATGCTGATGCAATAGATGCTTTTGATGCCGCAAAAGATGATGGCGAAAAAATGTCTCAACTTATGTATAGTCAATATTTCATGATGGAACAGCATTTGAAAACTAACGCTAAGTTAGAAGTAGCAGCTCACATTATGGTAGGGGGTGTTATTGAAAGTTTATACATTTCTTCGGCGCAATTGATGGATGTTGACCTAACAGAAGGTGTCGTTGACGTACTTTATAACCAAAAACAAGTAATATCGGATTTGATAGGTATTTATAAGGATATGGAGGGGAACGAAACCATAATTGATGAATTGATGGAAGTTAAAACTGTATTCGAAAAATCAAGTTCGGATTTTACAAAAGAAGATTTAGAAAAATTGCATGAAATAGTTAAAGCTTTTCATGATGAAATTGCTGCAGAAGCAATAATGTAGAATTATTAAAATAGGGTATAAAAAAAGCCAATAATGACTTGTCATTATTGGCTTTTTTCTTTGGTAAAGTATCGGTTAGAGTTTAATGAGAAATGTATATCTTTGTTAAGAATAATTCTAAACAAGATGAAAGAAGTAACCGAAGAGGATGTATTGAAGGCATTATCGAATGTAGCAGAGCCCGATTTAAAAGGAGATATTGTTTCTTTAAATCTAGTTTCTGATATTGTAATTGAAAATGGGACGGTTACATTTACTGTACAAGTGAAAAACCCAGCAATGCATGCGCGAAAGAGAATGATAGAAGCTTGTGAGTTTGCTTTACAGCGGGCAGTTGATAAAGACTTGAAAGTTGACTGTACTATTATTCCTCAAGAAAAAGGAAGCGAAAAGAAAGCAACACCCGGAAAGAAAGCAGCTCCTATTAAAGGTAAGTTACCAAATGTCAAAAACATTATTGCAATTGCTTCAGGAAAGGGTGGCGTAGGAAAATCTACCGTTACCGCAAACCTTGCTGTTGGATTGGTGAAAAAGGGATTTAAAGTTGGTTTAATCGATGCTGATATCTATGGCCCATCGGCTCCAATTATGTTTGATGTGCAGCATGCAAAGCCGGTCGGAAAAGAAGTTGATGGTAGGCAATTGATTGTTCCAGTAGAAAGTTATGGGGTTAAGATATTATCCATCGGGTTTTTCGCAGATGTAAATCAAGCGGTGGTTTGGAGAGGCCCCATGGCGACCAAAGCATTAACGCAAATGGTATTTGATGCAGATTGGGGAGAATTAGATTATTTACTGTTGGATTTGCCTCCTGGAACAGGAGATATTCATTTAACATTGGTGCAGTCATTACCAATTACTGGGGCTGTAATTGTAAGTACTCCCCAAAAAATAGCCTTAGCTGATGCTAGGAAGGGTGTGGATATGTTTCAGTTAGACTCTATAAATGTTCCAATTTTAGGGATTGTAGAAAATATGTCATGGTTTACGCCAGAGGAGTTGCCTGATAATAAATATTATATTTTTGGTAAAGAAGGAGCTAAGGATTTAGCAGTTCAATTAAACATTCCTCTTTTGGCAGAAATACCATTAGTTCAAAGTCTACGTGAAAGTGGAGATGTTGGTCGTCCTGCAATATTGCAAGAGGATACTCCTGTAGCTATAGCATTTAAAGGCTTGTGCGATAAGGTTCTTGAACAGGTAGAGTGGAGAAATAAAAACTTATCTGAGACAAAAGTTGTTGAGGTTGAATATGGTGAACCAAAATGCTCTACTTGATGAATGCGCTAAAAGAAAAAGTAAACCAAGCGATTGATAATTTACGCCCTTATTTAAAAAATGACGGGGGTGATATGGAGCTGGTTGAGATTACAGAAGATTACGTTGTCCATGTAAAATTATTGGGAGCTTGTCAAGAATGTTCAATGAGCAGAATGACTATTAAAGCCGGGTTAGAGGAGACATTAAAAATTATTGCGCCAGAAATTGTAAAAGTAGTGGCGATCGAAGCTAAATAAAAACAATTAATATGTTGAAAACGGTTGTGTTTATTTTTGTTGTAGTATTTCTTTTAGGATGTAAACCATCAATTAAACCTCCAACTTTAAGAGCAAATTTGGCTACATTAGATAGGGTTGTCTATCTAGGAGATAGTTATTTGTCAGGCTATCAGGACGCAGCTTTATCTGAAGATGGTCAGTTGCATTCAGTTGCAGCTTTATTAAGCAGGAGCTTTGAAAAAGTAGATGGTGGTAGAATAGTGCAGCCAATTCTTTCTTATCCAGGCGGTGTAGGAATTAATAGTAAACCATGGAATGGTGAATTAAATACCTCTAGCGTTTTAAATAATAATGTAGCTGACTGTACTGGAGAATTAGGGCTAAAGCCAGTTAAAACGGAATTTGAATACGAAGGAAGTGCTTCATACGCAAGCTATTCGGGCAGTAGTTTAGCTTTAACAGATTTTTCTGTTCCGTTTGTAACATCAAGTGAAATATTATCTCCCTTAACTGGATATGCATTCGAAAATGGAGGTAATTTGTATTACCATCGAATAGCACAAACAAACCTTTTAGAAGATGCTGGTAATGCCAATCCAACATTTGCTGTAATCTGGGCAGGAATGGAAGATGTGTTTCGTTATTGTAGAAATGGAGGAGAAGGAACAATGCCTTCTGTAGCCCAGTTTGAAGCGAATTTAGATTCTATTCTTTCTGTAATGGTTGGAACTTCTCAGCAAGGAGTTATTGCAAATATTCCAGAATTTACATCTTTTCCATTTTATACGTTAATTCCTTATGATGGTGTAGAACTGTCTTTAAGTAAAGCAGATTCACTGAATGATCTATACCATCCAGTTGGGGCAACACATGTTAATTTTTTCGAAGGAGAGGGGAATTCATTTACTACAGTTGATCCAACAAATGTGTTTGGAGTTGATCAATTAGGAAAGGGGGAGTATATTACTTTAACAGTTCCTCTAGATTCCATGAAGTGTGTGTTTATGGGAACGGTTGTAGCTATTCCGGAACAATATGTATTAGATAGTTCTGAGGTGCTTTTAATTGAACAAACCATTTCTGGTTATAATGCAATAATAAACGAAAGAGCTTCCTATTATAATATTGCCAAAGTGGATGTGAATTCATACTTCAATTCAATCATTGCAGGAATTAAATGGAATGGAGTAGCTTTTAATGCAGATTTTGTAAGTGGAGGTTTTTTTAGTCTAGATGGTTTTCATCTAACTCAAAAAGGAAATGCTTTAATTGCAAATGAGTTTATAAAAGCAATTAATATGCATTATGATGCAACTTTACCTACAGTGCCTTGTTTGGATTGTAAAGGAGTATTGTTTCCGTAAGGAAGTTGTTACATCTTCTAGGAATTTCTAGAATTCCATAAAAAGGATGTTTATTTACATTTAGTATATAAAATGTTTGGTTTAATATCACCTAAATCAATATCTATAGCTGCATCGTATTTTGGGTCATTTTGTAATAGTACAGTTTTACGTAAAAAAAATTTTTGCTTGGTGCTTCGATCCGTTTACGTAGAATTCCAAATACGATCAAATTGCCAACCATTTTCATATTCAAAGATTATATTTTTAGTTTCTCATTGTTAAAATAAACAAAAAAATAGTTTTAAACTAATTGATTAAGTTCATGCTAGTTCATTTTCAATAGAAAAATTAATAGCTTATGTTTAATCTAGATAAATTGTGCTCCCGCCCATAAAGAAGTATATTTTATCAGAGCTTGAGTTATAATATATAGTTTTGCTGCCAGCACTTGCCCCGCAATCATTTCTTCTATAGTCTAGGTTAATTTTTATTCCATCTGACTGAATATAATAATTATAGTAATATACACACATATTATAATTTTTCATCATTGTCATTTCTGCTGTACCTGATTTGTAATCATCACCACTATTAAATTGGAGGGTTATTTCAAGATTACCTTCTCTAAAATGATATGATCGGGAGTCAATTTCTTGACCAGTCTTATTAGCTTTGTTTTTCCTTTCTTCTTCTTGTCTTCTTTTTGCAATTTCTGCTTGTTTAGCCCTTTCTATTCTCTGTTCCTCATCATATTCTCCTTTGGCAATATTTCTTTTTGCCTGAACTGAATTGTCTTTTTTTATTTTGAGGGCTTGGTCATAATTGGTATATGCTGCATACCAGTTTCTAGAGTCGTAATTGCTGTTTGCAGAACTAATATATTCCTGCCTTATCTGTTCTTGATATTTTGATGTGGTTTTCTTTTCCTTCGCTATTAAACTCTTATCCCCTCTAAACTGAGCATAACGGATTTTCCATAAACCGCCTCCGTTACTTGATGTAAGTTCCTTGGCTCTATTGTAACTATTAATTGCTGATGGGTAATCTTTCTTAGAATAATATTCATCCCCTTCTTTAACAAGCTTATTATAAGTGTCAAGAGTTATATTATTCCCTTCTTCATCAAATTCAAAATCTGAAATAAACTCACCATCCTGGTCATATTTCCTAATAAAATGTTTTTTGCCTGATGGGAAATTAATTTTATGGGTTAAAATTAGTATTTCACCTGTAGCATTTGAATCGTCCTTAAAACTACCCTCATAAATAATCACTTTTTCAGTTGAATCATACTTTATATACTGACCCGTTCTTATACTATTTTTGTAAGTTATATCTTCTTTTGAACCATCAAGGTTCCATAAATTAAACTTACCAGTATAAGTAAAATTTCTATTTGTAAAAGCTCTGTTTTTAATTGCATACATATCATATACTCCACCATTTTCTCCACCATTTTCTAATTCATATTGTTTTGCAAGAAAGCTCCAGTAAGATATTTTATCTGTTTTAGATTTTAGAGTCTCTACAGTATATTTATCTCTTTCATTGGTTATTAGGTTGTTTTGCGGATTTGTATACTTTAAGCTAAATCTATCCTCGTATTTCTTCATTTCAGAGATCATATTATTAGCTTCATTCAAATTATATATTTTCTTCGAGTTAATCCTATAATAGGATTGAAATAGCCCCTCCTTTATCTCTGTACTATATATTGATATTGGATATTTTTTCAAAAAGCTTTCATATGTTTCAGGATTGTCTTCTTTTTTTGCATTTGCAAAGGAATCATCCATTTCCTTTACCTTGTCTTTACGATCTTTAGCCTCTGAAATTAAATGTGAATTTGGATATTCTACAATATAACCCTGAAAAGATTCAACAGTATTGTAATATACAGCAGTATCATACGCAATTTCATATATTCTTTTATAGGCATCTTGAATATATGGTGATTTTGGGTATTCAATTATATAGTCTTTATAACTTGATATTACTGGAACATGTTCAATTTCTTTTAGCTTTCTATCATAAAAAGCGTCATTATACTTGAGAGATAAGTTAAATCCTCTGCTTTTCTTTTTTATTCTCCACATATTACCATTAGCAAAATCAATTACGATAGCAGGAGATCCAATTATTGTACAAAACCCTAATATATCCAAACCCAGAATAAGGGGCCGTAACGAGCGATCTATATTAATTGTGTCTGATATATAATCAGGATGGGATATTATTAATGATCGTTTTTTCTTGGTAAAATCATTCGATAAAAAACGATAGCCATATTTATGTAATGTACAGTCACCATTATAAACAGAATATTGGGTAGAATAACCCTTTAAATTAGTTACCGAAACCATATTTTCGGTTTCTTTGATATTTGTATGTAGTTTAATAGAATTACTTGGCTGCATAAAACCGATAGATCCACAGCCAGAAAGAATTAGAGCTAACAAAGGGTAAAGCAATACATATTTCATTGTCTTAGTTTTTTTAACACAAACAATAATGTGTAGTTGGAGATTTACAAAAAGAAATTAATTTATTTACATGATCCATCAGATGCACCTGTTATTTTGCAGTCAGGATATTTCTTTCTCATTTTTTTTAATGCATCATTCATACTAAATGATTTTGGGCTTTTTTCATAGTGTCTTTTCCCGTCACAATTCACGTCAACACAATATGTTTTGTCGGCTTTAATATTTTCTGAGTCATTCTCAATAGTAGTAAACGAAACAATTGAGATAAAAAAGATGATTCCGGCGCAATAAGCTAAATGTATTTTTTTCATAGTTTTATTATTAATTTATGAAAAGATAATAAAAATAATATGACTTAAGTAAATATAATGTCTCTTTTTTATGCTTTGATTTTCCAGAATTAAAAGTTTTCTTTTTTAATGTAACAATATATTGTCTAATAATCAATGTCTTGTTTGTTAGTTTGTTATAGAGAAACTTTCCCTACAGTGCCCTGTTTGGACTGTAAAGGAGTATTGTTTCCGTAAGGAAGTTGTTAAGCAATAAAAAAGGGGAGAAACTTAGTTTCTCCCCTTTTTTATTGCTCAATTATTTTTTAATTATTCGTAACTAATTTTCTTAGTTGTAGTGCCAATATCTGTTTTTATAGATAATATGTAAACACCAATAGGAAGCTGGTTTCTGGTAATTTGCATGTTGTCTGCATTGTTTCCTTGTTTAGTAAGAACGATTTCTCCTAACAAGTTCATCAATTGTACTTCTTTAATGATGCTTCTAGCTTGTATTGTAATATTGCTTGCTGCTGGTATTGGATATACAGTTACTTCTTCTTGATTTCCTTCCGCTATTCCAAGGTAAACAGTAGTTCCGTCATAGCCACAGTTTAAAGTTTCGCTGCAAACAATTGAAGACATAAAGTTACTCATGTAAGTAAGGGTGGTGTCTTTAATCAGGTTGTTCCCTACATGAGGCACATGGCCTTCTCCATAATGAGTAAGGAAACAATTAGTGATGCCTACATTGTTTGCTCTTAAATGAATAGATTGACTTCCGTCAACTCTCATTATTTCGAATGCTCCAAGTAACCAAATAATATCGGTTCCGTAAGGAACAGTAGCGTCTTGATCGCCATGGAAGCTTAATATTGGAGTGTCATTTGTCTGCATCCAATTTGTATCTCTTAATGCTCCAGCAATATTAATTACACCTGCAATAGTTGAAGAGTAACCTTGGTTTCCACTTAAACCTTCAATTCCACCACCAAGGCCAACTTTGTTTGTGTCTATGTAAGTAGGGATTTCAGAAGGTTGATTCATATATGCAACATGAACTGCTGCAATAGCTCCGGCTGATACACCGCTAGCAAAAATTAATGATGTATCTATTCCGTAAGTATTTCCGTTTTCACTAAAATCTTTTTTGAAATAGCGAATTGCTGCTCTGTAATCATGTACAGCTCTAACTACAGTTTCAGTTGCAAAAACAGAGTCTAATGTTCCAGAGAATAAACCTTCAAAACCTTTTCTGTAGTTTATGGAAGCTACAACATATCCCATCTTAGTGATGTCTTCAGCTAAAGGAACAACATCAGATCCTGTTTTGGATCCGCTGGTAAAATTACCGCCGTGACAAATAATCATTAAAGGCCTATTGGTTTCTGTGTCTCCTGCCGGTTCGTAAACATCTAGTGTTAAGTTTTCGCTGCCACCAGTGTAGCTAATATTGTTTCCGTAAAGAATGTCAGAAGTTATGTCAAATCCATTAAATATTTGCATTTTATATCTGTCTCCAGAACATTGAGCGTTTGTGGTAATTGTTCCAAAGAACATAGCCGTTGCTATAAGAGTAAAAGTTTTTTTCATCTATTTTGATTTTAATTGAGTGTGAAAGGTACAGAAAAAATCTAAAACTGAAAACAGAAAGTTATGAGCGGAAGCAATTTTATGCAATTGGCCTTAAATAAGCTTTTTTTGATGGAATAGTTTAAAAAATAATGAAGCAACCAATCCTCCTCCAATTGGACCTAATATGTAAACAGTGAAAAAGCTAAAAGAGGGTGTTGGAAATGCGGCATCTCCCCATCCTGCAAAGTAGGAGAAAAGCCTAGGTCCAAAATCTCTAGCGGGGTTAAATCCCCCCTGTGAAATTGGAGCCAATAAACAAATAAGACCTCCAACAGTCATACCAATTAATAGTGGGGTGTATTGCGATTCATTTTTTGGATGTATTAACCAAAATATCATATATACCATTATGAAAGTTCCAAAAAATTCGGCTCCAAA
>CAWUXI010000005.1:0-48359 GCA_963926405.1 uncultured Flavobacteriales bacterium | reverse complement strand
CACGAACAGGCTCAATGGGTAAGCCATATTGTATTACCAGATGTAGAAAAAGGAAATGTATCAAGAACCAATAATTTTAGAAAAGATAGCTTGGTCACTTCCGGCACAGCGAGTAAAGCCGATTATTGGTACAGCGGATATGACAGAGGGCACCTTGCTCCCAGTGCAGATTTCAGGTGGTCTAAGACAGCTTTAAGTGAGTCTTATTTTTATTCAAACATGGCACCCCAATTACCGGATTTAAACAGAGAAAAATGGGCTGAACTCGAAAACACAATCAGAGAATATGTTATTGAGAACAAAATGCAAGTCTATGTCGTAACAGGAGGAGTATTAAACGACAGTCTGCCTAGAATGCTTAATAAGGGAAGAGAAAATACAGTTAGTATTCCAAGTTTCTTCTACAAGGTAATACTGGATAATTTCAATCATAGAAGTATTGGTTTTGTTATGCCGAACGGCAACTGTAATTATCCAATCATGAGTTATGCAATTAGTATTGATAGTGTAGAAGCATTGACAGGCCTTAATTTCTTTTCAAAAATAAAGGATGAAGGTTTAATTGAACAACAACTCGATATAAACATCTGGCAGTCTGGAACTAAGAAAGGTGACGTAATACCAATAAATCCTATAACGCTTGAAAAAGGTATGATCAATACGGTTCAAGCACAATATAACATCGGAACAAAATCCACTGTATGCGGAACTGTGGTATCTACTAAATATAGTGAGAAGTCTGGTGCAACTTTCTTAAATTTGGACAAGAAATTTCCAAATCAAATTTTTAGTGTAACAATTTGGAAAGATAGTCGAGCAAACTTTAGCTATATACCAGAAATTGAGCTACAGGATAGAAAAGTTTGTATTACTGGAAAAATTGAGAATAATAAGGGTACACCAACAATGAATATTTCAACTGAAAAATCTATCAACATAATAACCGAAGAAAATGAATAAAACATTAATAACCTTAACATTTACACTTTTCAGTGCGATCGGATTTTCTCAAAATACAGTCAAAGAACTTTCCGTTGGAATTGAAAAAGGTCAATATGGAATAATCGAAGTTCGTTTAAATATGGAAGATGAGTTTAGAACTCTAGAAGGAAGAGATTCTAAAGGTCTTGCGCGTATTTCGTTCTTCACTGGAAAGGGAGATGATAAATGTCTTTTATCAAAGGGCTTTCAAGGCTTCGATCAAGTTGTTATTATACTAAACGAAATGAGTGAAAACGGATGGGAATTAATTAGCAATTACCCTATTAGAGGTTCATCTCTGTTGATTACACACTATTTATTCGAAAAGATTAAGAAATAGCAATCCTATGGATAAGTCAGGTCTCAGAGAGGAATATAAACTTAGGCGAAGTCAATTATCGTCATCCGATATAAAGTCTTATTCGGAAAAAATTTTCACCCTAATAAAGAGTCATTTTACACTGGATAACAAAACGGTTCATATCTTTCTTCCGATTTCTAAATTCAATGAAATAAATACGATGTCTTTTATTAAATTTCTTTTTGAATTAAAATGTACTGTAGCAACATCGATTACTCATCTTAGCCCGCTAGGACTTTCCCACTGCATTATTAATGAAAAAACGTCTTATGAAACGGATAAATTTGGAATTCCTTCACCTATTAACGGTGCAGCAATTTCTGAAGGTAAAATAGATGTTGTGATTATTCCCCTTTTAGCTTTTGATAATAAAGGAGCGCGAGTGGGATATGGAAAAGGGTTATACGATCGTTTTTTAACACAATGTAATCCAAATTGCATAAAAATTGGCGTTTCAATTTTCGACCCAATAGATTATATATCAGGAGTTAATAAAGATGACATTGCCTTGGATTATTGCGCTACTCCAAATAAAATTTATACATTCAAATAACGTTAAATATCACTTTGTTGGGGCTAACATTCAAGGGGGTTTGTTTTCGTCCTAATAAACAATCCATTAGTCAAAAACTAGCTAAATAATTGATTGAGTTGGAGAAATTTTTGTAATTTGTATTGTTACAGCACATTAGTTATAATGAAATTAAAATTTGAAATAGGATATACAATAAGTGTAATTGCAATTTGTTTTGGAATGTTATTTTACAATTTCACCAAAAACAATAAACAGATCGAAACATTTGCTTTTGTTGAGTATCATTTTGCTTTTAATATTAATCCCTCTCAAAATACGGGACTCATCAACTATGCCGTGGTTGGTGTAAGAGATGGAAAGATTGTGAGTAAAAAGCCCATGGAATTAAAAACATTTCTTCTTCAAGCAATGGGCAAACAACAATCTGCTGCAAATTATGATAATATTGACCTTTTTGCTGAATATAATTTGAGTGATTGTTTCTATAAATACGATTCTATTTCCGATGATTATTCGGAGTGTTTTACACTAGAAGATCTGTGGTCATTAAGATACAGTCGAAACCCGATATGCCCTGCAGGTTGCATTCCTGCGCCAGGAATGAAAATTGACGGGTGGTCTCAAGGAAAATTCCATCCCTCTTGGCCACAAATACAAATTTTACAAGAATATGGCGTAATACAAGATTCAGATTTTTTTTACGGGGAAAACATGTTTAAACTATTTCAAGATGTTGAAAAACCTGACTGGATAGACACCTATAAAAATGCAATTTAACTAGTCTTGTGGGCCAGTTAGCTTAGTGTTATTATCTCATAATCTGACTTTTTCTTTTTTAGTTCAGATTTTATTACACTCCTAATTAACATCGTTTCTTTTTGTAATGTTAAGAAATTTTTTAATTCCTCAACATTACGCAGGTTTTCTTTACCTGAATAGTAACCATAACCTTTATAATTTCCTTTTTCGACATATATAAAACTTTTTTCATCAGCATATCTACCCTTGCCTTGAATAACAAGAGTATCTTCTCCTAAATTAAAACCTTCTAAAAACACTTCGATATTTATGGTATGCTCTTCAATTGATATTTCTTCTCTGTCAAACTGTTCCATTCCGCAATATGCTGGCTTCAAAGAGAATTCGTCTACTTTTTTAAGTAGATAATTCCTTGCTTCACTAAGAGTTGGAAACGCTTTTACAAATCCAGAATGACCTGTCACTTTATTGATTCCTAATCGTTTATTGTTACTTCGGTCCTCATAAATAAAAACACCAAACTTATCAATTCTTGATTTTTGAGATCGATTATACACAGGCCAATTATGCTTAATTTCCGTATCTTCTAAAAACGCTGCTATTAGTTCATTTCCTGTTACTTCAAACGAAACATCAAATATTTCTCTTGAAAACACTTCATTTTTTCGAGACAATTTACCTGTAAAATGAGATGAAACTCTACTCTTTAAGTTTTTCGCCTTCCCTATGTATATAACCTCTCCTTTGTTATTATGAAAATAATATATACCTGTTTTCTTTGGTAATTTTTTAAATCGCGCTTTAGGTAGATTAGCTGGTAAAGTAGATTCATTTGAATTTGCCTTTAAGGAAGACTCAATAAACGCTAAGTTTTTCTTATACATTAATTGAAATAGTTCAGTTGTAGCTTCAGTATCTGGCATCGCACGATGTGCCTTATTTAACCCAATGCCTAAACTCCTTGTCAACTTACCCAAACTATAAGAAGGCATACCCGGAATAATCTCTCTACTTAACCTAACTGTGCACAAGCGTTTTTCATCAAAACTGATTCCACATTCAAAGAAAGCTTGTTTAATAAATTTATAATCAAAATTCACATTATGCGCTACAAATACTTTTCCCTTGAGAAATTCAAATAAATCTTTTGCTACATCTTCAAATAATGGAGCTCCTTTAACCATTTCATTAGTGATTCCAGTTAATCTTACGACAAATGGTGTTATTGGTTGTTCAGGATTTATTAATGTCTCAAAACGATCTATTTCTTTTTCACCATCAGTTATGACTACAGCGATTTCGGTAATCTTATCTTGATTGGCAACACTCCCTGTGGACTCAATATCTACGACTGCAAATAATCTCATATAATTGACACAAAAATACAATAATTTGAACGTAGTTTTTTGGCGTTGAAAACTATCCCAGGATTATTTTCCAATAACTTTAGTAATTATAACTATTTATCACGATTTTTATAAGCTCAACTGTTTATTGAATAATGCTAAAAAAATAAATTTGTTATATAAATCTATATTATTTTTAATGGCGTTTCATTTTGCGAATGTCACCTGGGGTCAGGTTCCTGCTAATTGTTTTGAAATTGAAAGCATTTTAGCAGATGCGTGTGGCTCTCCGGAAGGTGAAAATGAAATGGTTCGATTTAAAGTTGGAAATGCTCCTCTGAACGTAGCAGACATTATTATTGTTTGGCCAAGCAACCCCTATTTAGGAATTTGTCAAAATGCTACAACTGCTCAAATTGTCTCAGATTTAAATGCAACCATTTCAAGTTGTGGTTATCTTTTAGAGCCAACTGGAGGTGTTTTACCCGCAGGTAAAAACGTTTTAATAATCACAAGTGAAGCAATCGATGTTACTGCTAATTCTTTTACAAACCTTACCGATACATTGTATACCATATTTCAATGTATTGGAAATACAAACGGGCATTTCGCAAACTATAATACATTAGCAGGTTTAAGAACTTTAGCCATTTCATTTGCAAATCCATCTGGATGTATAGATTCAGTTACTTATGACAGAACCATTTTGATTAATCAAAATGGAACTCTTGGAGGAACAACAGCATTAAAAAATGGAGCAAGAATTGACTTTGCTTGGGATGGTACTCCAACGTATGCTAATGATGGTTGTCAGGCTCCTATTATAGTTTCAGAAATTGAAATAACTACCACTTCTATGTTAGACACCTTAATAATTTGTCCGGGTGATAGTATTGTTTTTAATTCATTACCAACAGGAGGCTATAACTCTCTATACTGGACTGGCGGTGATGGTGCTTTTTCTTTTCAAGATACTATAAATACGGTTTATTATTCGGCAGTAAATGACACGTTGCCATTTTATATTTATGGGGGTTTACGAAGCTATTGTAACGACTCCATTAAGGATAGTATTTATATTGAAATATTACCTAAACCATCTGTGTCAGCTACTGCTCCTATTTCTGACCTTTGCCCAGGAGAAGTTATAGATTTAACGGCTACTGGAGTAACTGATTATCTATGGAACACTGGAGAAATAACTTCGGTAATCAATACAGACACAGCAGGCACATATGTTGTTTACGGAACAAATGGATGTTTTGTAGATTCTGTGTTAATTACAATAACAGCAAATGGAGTATTACCTTCTCTTAGTATAAGCGGAATGGACAGCATCTGCATAGGTGAATCAACCGTTTTAACTGTTTCAGGATCTACTTCTTACTCATGGTCTACTGGTCAGACTGTATCTTCAATAAATGTAAATTTCCCGCAAAGTATATACGTATTCTCAACAAACACTTGTGGCTCAGACACTGCTTTCGTTGATGTAGTTTCTTTAGGTGTCGCTCCAGCTATAGCATATTCAGGTGCCGATAGTATTTGCGCTGGAGACTCTACTCTATTAATAGTTTCGGGTGATACGCTTTACACATGGTCAACAGGTATAGTTAATGATTCTATTTACATAAATACTCCTCAAAATATTTATGCCTTTTCTAGTAATGTTTGTGGATCCGACACAGTATTTGTTATTGTAGGTTCACTTGGCCTGGCGCCATCTATTTCATTATCTGGGTTAGATAGTCTCTGCCTTGGAGACTCTTCTTTATTCAGTGCAGCGGGAGGCACAAATTACTCCTGGTCCACAAGCCAAACTTCTGATTCAATCTACATAGATACAGCTCAATCAATTTATGTATTTTCCTCCAATATCTGCGGGGTAGATACTGCTTTTGCTACAGTTACAATTTATGGAACGTATCCAACCGCTCAAATTTTAGGGCTAAACGTTATTTGCGATCAACTTCAGAATGTTTATGTTGCATCTGGAGGAGATAATTATTTGTGGTGGAATGGTTCAACGAATGATTCTGTGACGAATAATATTGCTCAAATAATCTATGTTGTAGCAAGTAATACGTGTGGTTCAGACACTGCTTATTTAACTATTACAGATGAATCTGTGACAGCAATGTTCACAGCAAGCGACACGCTTGGCTATTCTCCTTTATCTATAGATTTTACAAACCAATCAATAAATGCAGTTAATAACAACTGGTTTATTGACAATACTTTTACAACCTCGGAAACTGACTTTTCAAATGAATTTATGGATACTGGGTTATATGTCATTTCTTTATGGACAGAAAGTATAGGTGGATGTACTGATACCGCATGGCTTGAAATTGAAATTCTGCCACCACCTAATATTATAGTGCCAAATGTTTTTACTCCTAATGGAGATGGTAAAAATAACACCTTTTTTATTGATGCATCCTTCTATGAAAATATTGAAGGAACCCTATACAATAGATGGGGAGAAGTTGTTTTTGAATGGTTTGAAAAAGGTATTGCCTGGGATGGGAGGTACGATGGGAAAGAGTCTCCAGAAGGAACTTATTATTACATCATATCGTGTACTTTAGCAAACGGCAAGAGCACCCACTTGTCTGGTTCATTTTCATTATTTAGATAAGCATTATGTCAAAAGAATTTAATTTTAATCAAACTGAAATAGATTATATTCAAAAAAGTTTTAGCAATAACCTTAAGTTCAGATTTAGCTTGTTTAAGATTTTGCCAATGGGTTTTCTTTCGGGAATGAAGGTTAGAGAATTAAGTGAAGAAAAATGTTCCGTTACTGTTCCGTACAAACGTAAAAATAAAAACCCTTTTCAATCTACGTTTTGGGCTGTATTAGGAATGGCTGCAGAAATGAGTTCAGGTGCTTTACTCATAATGTTTACCCATAAGCAAAAGCCTTCAGTTGCAATGATAATAGTTAGCTGTACAGGTAATTTTGTAAAAAAAGCTACAGATATAACCACCTTTACTTGCAATGATGGACAGAAAATAAAAGAAGCTGTAAAAACTGCTATCCAAAAAGAGGAAGCGCAATTAATTGAATGTCATATGAAAGGAGTTAATGAAGTTGGTGATGAAGTAGCAAGCTTTACTTTTACATGGTCCGTTAAAGCGAGAATAAAGAAATAGAACTTATTCAATATAAACTTTCTTGGTTATAGTGTTTCTACCATTTGTAAATGACACCAAATAGATCCCTTTACTAAGGTCATTAATAGCAAAATTAATGTTCCCCTTAACCTGAGTGTTCATTAATTGTTTCCCAAGTAAGTTATGGATTGTCAGAATTCCCGATTGATTTACTGTTCTGATATGTAGTTTTTTATTAGATGCGAAAATGACAGCTTCTTCTAAATTATCGTTTAAAACACTAACAAATCCCCCCTCTACATTACCTGCCAAAATACTTGAATCTGCAATTGATTGATATGC
Organism: uncultured Flavobacteriales bacterium; assembly: GCA_963926405.1. Classification (GTDB taxonomy): domain Bacteria; phylum Bacteroidota; class Bacteroidia; order Flavobacteriales_D; family Parvicellaceae; genus CALSMU01. Next base: position 40,915 of record CAWUXI010000005.1, on the reverse strand, counting down.
ATAATCATAAATAACACCTGAATTTGCATCTACAGCGACTTTTACTTGAACCCATCCGTAATGAATATTTGTACCTATTTCAAACTTTACGCCAAAGAAAAGGTTTCCATTATCGATGAAATCGCCAGCTGTTAAACTTAATAAATCTGTTTTAATTCCTAAACCAACACCTGGGAAAACGGAAGGCGTAGCAGAACTCATATATGAAGAAGCGCTGCTAATAACATGTCCATGGTTTAGCGTATCCGCAACAACAACATCTTCTGATCCAATGGTAGTTATGCTTGCAATTATTTGAGTATTTCCTAGAGTAGATATTGCAATTCCAGATATAGTTACAGGAAATGATTGAATAACTGTATCTTGTTTTGCAGAAAAAATAACTAACTCAGATGTAAAGTCACCATTAAAGTCAATAAAATGAGAGTCAGACACATAGTCAGGAACCAATGTGTCGTCTGGAATTACATCCGTGTAGATAATTTGAGAAAATCCAAATTGACTAATTGCAATTGAAAGAATAAGTAAAGTTGCTTTTTTCATTTTATTTTTTTGTGTCAAGAAATTACGTAAAAAATATTAATTACAAATAAACAATAAAAAAACCGCTTAATCAAAAACGGTTTTTTTTTATGGAATCATATATTCTCAGCCATGTTACCTTAAATTAACTTTAGTAGAAACAATTCTTGCTACTTTAAACCTACTCCAACTAGGTAAAAGCCTACCTTTGCATTGTTAATTAGCAGGAAGTGGAAAAAGAAAATTCAAATCAAGAATACAAAAAGACCATATCAATTGAAGAATTGAAAGCTTGCCTGAATACATTGCAAGGTTTGGTTGAGAACAGTGACGATCTATTAAAATTAGACAAAGAGCAACGCTTAGAGCTTATTCAAGCAGCCGGAATGTTCTCTCGTCCGAGCAGAGATGAACTTAAAAAAAGAAGGAAAAACCTAAATAAAGAAAAGAAAAATATTGTCCGCCAAATGGACCGAAAAGCAAGAGGTACGACCGGAATTCGATCGGCTCGAACTGCCAATGTGTTTGAAGCACCAGATCAACTATTACTTCCCGAAGCTAAAATAGACATGGAAGAGCAGGAGTTGCACTCTTCTAGAAACTGTTATGTATGCAAGGCTGAATTCACCAAATTGCATCCTTTTTACGATACAATGTGTGAAACCTGTGGTGACTTAAATTACGCCAAACGTTTTCAAACTGCCGACCTTACTGGTCAAGTTGCTTTGATGACTGGTTCTCGTTTAAAAATTGGATACCACGTTACTTTAATGCTGTTACGAGCTGGCGCTACTGTAATTGCCACTACCCGATTTCCAGCTGATTCAGCAATCCGTTTTTCAAAAGAAAAAGATTATTTAAAGTGGAATAATCGACTCCATATTCATGGCCTAGATTTAAGGCACACACCAAGTGTAGAACTCTTCTGCACCTATATCGAGCAAACGTATGACCGTCTAGATATATTAATAAATAATGCAGCACAAACTGTTCGTCGCCCTCCAGGGTTTTACGAGCACATGATGGAAATGGAAAACCTTCCTTTTCATGAACACAATTCAAACGTTCAACAATTATTGACCAGTCATCAGAATTGCTTGAATAGAATTGGCAATGTGAGTAATTCAGGAACAGATACTTCTTCTCTAGCGGTAACATGGAATGAAAAAGGACCGGGAATTGGAATAAGAGCTTCTGCACAACTTTCTCAAATACCCTATAGTTATGATGGGGCTTTGCAAAACGAGGAAGTATTTCCAACTGGAGAATTGGATGTAGATTTGCAACAAGTTGATCTGAGAACAAAAAACTCTTGGAGGTTGAAGTTGGGGGAAATTCCTACTCCTGAATTGCTAGAAGTTCAACTGGTTAATGCTATCGCCCCATTCGTTTTATGCAATCGGCTATCTACCATGATGCGGAGAGATTATACCGGAAAAAAACACATTGTAAACGTTACTGCAATGGAAGGCAAGTTTCATCGATTTAAAAAAGCAGATAGGCACCCACATACTAATATGGCTAAAGCTGCTTTAAATATGCTTACACATACTTCTGCGAGTGACTTGGCTAAAGACGGCATCTATATGAACGCTGTCGATACAGGCTGGGTAACTGATGAAGATCCGGCACAGATAGCTAAATACAAAGAAGAAATCCATGATTTCCAACCACCATTGGACATTGTAGACGGTGCCGCACGTGTTTGCGATCCATTTTTTGATGGCATCAACCGAGAAGAACACTGGTCTGGAAAATTTCTAAAGGACTACTTCCCGATTGACTGGTAATGGAAAAATAATGCAAAGAGTAAAAAAAATATTACTGGTTACTTTTTTAGTTTGTAATTACATTTCCTACAATGCGCAAAATAGTGATATTAAAACTTTGCGATCTATAAATAGCCATAGAAATTCAAACCTTGACGGATTTTTCAAAGGCTTAACCGATTCTGATGCTCCTGTAGCAATATTATCTCCAGCGCTAATATTTACAATTGGATTAATTAATAAAGATAGCCTCACTAAAGCAAAAGGTATAGAAATCGCAGGAAGCCTATTAATAAGCAGTATTTTTACTACTGGACTAAAACACAGTATCAAAAGAGACAGGCCTTTTGTAACCTATCCAGACATTGAACAATTAGCACCTGCCGGGAGCCCTTCCTTTCCTTCTGGTCATACCTCTATGGCATTTGCTTCTGCAACTTCATTTAGTATAATTTGCCCTAAATGGTTTGTTATTATTCCCGCATATTTATGGGCTTCAAGTATTGGGTATTCGAGAATGCATTTAGGTGTTCACTACCCTTCTGATGTCTTAGTTGGTGCTGTAATTGGTTCTGGCAGCTCTTTATTAAGTAGATTCCTTAATAAAAAGCTAAGAGGTAAATAAAATTCGATTACAATACGAATTTCGTTCAGTAGATTATAATAACCCTTTTGAACACACGCATAGTTTACCTCATAAGACTCCAGATACTCTAGATTTTTATTAACGTGGTGGTGATTTTATTAATCTTTAAAGCACAAAAAAAGGTCTTGTTTTCACAAGACCTTTTGACTTTGGGTGGAAGACGGGGCTCGAACCCGCGACCCTCGGTACCACAAACCAATACTCTAACCAGCTGAGCTACATCCACCATGTAATCACTATTAAGTATCTGTAGCTCTAACCTCCCGATAGCTATCGGGATGAGCTACATCCACCATTTAGCGGATGCAAATATAAAAACATTTTATTTACTTTCTAATAGCCATAGCATTTTTTAAATTATAATTTTGCGGACTTAAACTTTGACATGGAACTATTAAAAGAAATGTGCGCTATTCATGCACCTGCAGGAAATGAAGTTGCTTTAAAAGACTTTATTCTTAAATACATAGAAACCAACAAATCAAGTTGGGATAATGATCCTGAAATTTATGAAGGTGACGGTTTCCAAGACTGTATTATATTAAAGTTCGGAGAACCTACAACAGCTATTTTTGCGCACATGGATTCTATTGGTTTTACTGTTAAATATGGCAAGGAACTAGTAAAAATAGGTGGTCCCGTTCTTAAAGAGGGAATTAAACTAGTTGGAAAAGACAGCCAAGGGCCTATCGAAACAGAGTTGATAATAATTGAACATGAAAATGGTTCAAAGACTCTTGAATATTTATATGACAGAGAAATAGATAGAGGAACAGAATTAGTTTTTAAGCCCGAATGGAGAGAAGACAGCGACTTTGTTCAATGTTGCTACATGGACAACCGTTTAGGTGTTTGGAATGCTTTAAAAGTAGCAGAAACCCTAAAAGACGGTGTAATATGTTTTTCTTGTTGGGAAGAACATGGTGGTGGAGCTGTTGGGTACTTAGCAAAATTCATCTATGAAAACTGGAAAGTAAAACAAGCGCTTATTTCCGATATAACTTGGGTTACCGAAGGAGTTGAACACGGAAAAGGAGTTGCAATATCAATGCGAGATTCTGGAATTCCAAGACGTTCTTACTTAAATAAAATTAGAGCTATTGCTGAAAAGCATGATATTGAGCACCAACTCGAAGTGGAAGGCTCCGGAGGAAGTGATGGAAATCAATTGCAAAACTCTCCCTACCCTTTTGATTGGCTTTTTATTGGAGCACCTGAAGACCATGTTCATTCACCGGATGAAAAGGTCCATAAATCAGATATTGCTTCTATGCTTGAATTATATCGCTTATTAATGAAAGAATTGTAAATTTGAAACTATGAGCTACGGAATTTGCACACTCTCAATTGTCCCATGCAGAGCAGAAGGAAGCGATAAAGCTGAATTGGTCACACAACTGCTCTTTGGAGAAGTCTATAGAGTTATCGAAGAGGATGAAAAATGGATAAAGATAATAACCGATCTGGATTCTTATGAGTGCTGGATTTGCAGAAAACAGTTCACAGAAATTTCTGTTAAAGAATTTGAAGAATATAAGTTGTATAAATCTCCATTATGCGCTGATTTAATTGCGAGAATCGCTAACTCTAAAGGAGAATCTTCCACAATTACAATTGGCACTACTCTCCCATTATATGCTAAAAATATTTTTAAAATTCAGGATGAGAAATACACTTTCAAAGGAGGTATTAATTCGAAAAATAAATCTGACGTAGTAGAGTATTCTCTACTTTATTTAAACGCACCTTATCTCTGGGGTGGCAGAACTCCATTTGGAATAGATTGCTCAGGTTTTAGTCAAATTGTTTACAGTCTGTGCGGATATCAAATCCCAAGAGATGCTTACCAACAAGCAGAAAAAGGCGTTAATGTAGAATTTATTGAACTTACAGAACCAGGTGACTTAGCGTTCTTTGACAATGAAGAAGGTAAAATAACGCATGTTGGAATTGTTACTGAACCTGGGGAAATCATTCATGCCTCTGGTAAAGTTCGAATAGATAGTCTGGACCAACAAGGTATATTCAATAAAGAGGTAGGGAAATACACGCATAAATTGAGAGTGATTAAAAGAATTTTCTAGTGCTTAGGCAAGTTCTAATAATTCCGCCTATTTGTCTTCTATACACTGCTCTTTCTGACATTTTTTCCGAATTACTCCAGTATCTTTTTCCAATTCCTGCTAATCTGGCGTTAATTAAAATTGGAAAGGTTTTTGACATCTCGTCCTAGAAAACAAATAACCTTTATTTATTTAAAGTTATAAATTAAGTAAAATACATAATATTATGGATTTCAGTAAGTTTACAACAAAATCTCAACAAGCTATTAACGAGGCGAACCAACTTGCAGTAGCCAATAAAAATCAACAAATTGAAAATGGACATATTCTAAAAGGAATGTTGAAAGTTGATGAAAATGTTACTCCTCACCTACTAAATAAGTTTGGTGTAAACATGAATGTATTTAAACAAACCTTAGACGGAATTATACAATCTTACCCTAAAGTTACGGGAGGACAAGAACAACTTTCCAAAAATGCACAAGCAACATTAAACAACGCCATAAGTCTTGCTAAAGAGATAAACGATGACTTCATTTCTTTAGAGCATCTTTTACTTGGCATTCTTAATTCATCCGATAGTGTTTCTCAATTACTGAAAGATAATGGCGTCAATAAAAAAGATTTAAAAGCCGCTATAACAGAACTACGAAACGGAGAAAGAGTGACTTCTTCTGGCCAAGAAGACACGTACAATTCATTAGAGAAATATGCTGTTAACCTTAACAAAAAAGCAAAAGAAGGTAAACTTGATCCTGTTATCGGAAGAGATGAAGAGATTAGAAGAGTCCTTCAAATTATTACGAGAAGAACAAAAAATAACCCGATTCTAATTGGTGAGCCTGGTGTTGGTAAAACTGCTATTGCAGAAGGACTAGCGCATCGAATTATTAGCGGAGATGTTCCGGAGAACTTAAAGGATAAAATTATTTACTCTTTGGACATGAGTGCTTTGATTGCAGGAGCGAAGTATAAAGGTGAATTTGAAGAACGATTAAAATCAGTAGTTAAAGAAGTTACCAGTGGAAATGGAGAAATAGTTCTCTTTATAGACGAAATACACACACTAGTTGGTGCTGGAGGAGGCGAAGGTGCAATGGATGCTGCAAACATACTTAAACCCGCCTTAGCAAGAGGAGAATTAAGAGCTATTGGCGCTACTACTCTAGATGAGTATCAAAAGTACTTTGAAAAAGACAAAGCCCTGGAAAGAAGGTTTCAAAAAGTGATTATAAATGAGCCTGATACAGAAGATGCTATAAGCATCCTTAGGGGGATAAAGGAAAAATACGAGAATCACCATAAAGTCCAGATTAAAGATGGGGCTATAATTGCTGCAGTAGAGTTATCTCAAAGATACATTACAGATAGATTCCTCCCAGACAAAGCAATTGATTTGATTGATGAAGCGGCTGCAAAGTTGAGAATGGAAATGAATTCCAAACCGGAAGAATTAGATGAGATTGAAAGAAAAATTATGCAACTCGAAATTGAAAGAGAAGCTATTAAACGTGAAAATGATAAGAAAAAACTAAGCTCATTAAGCAAGGAGATAGCGAACTTAAGCGATATACGAGCGGATTTGTTAGCAAAATGGAAAAGCGAGAAAGACGTTGTCGACCAAATTCAAGGTGCTAAGCAAGAGATAGATGATTTAAAAATTGAAGCAGAACAAGCTGAGAGAACTGGAGATTTCGGAAGAGTCGCAGAAATAAGATACGGCACCCTAAAAGAATTAGAACAAGAAATAGAAGGTTTCAAAGCAACACTAATAGCGTTACAAGCCAACTCTAAAATGATCAAAGAAGAGGTTGACGCAGAGGAAATTGCTGATGTTATCTCTAAATGGACTGGAATACCAGTTTCCAAAATGTTGGAGGGAGAAAGATCCAAATTACTCAAGCTTGAAGAAGAATTAGGAAAAAGAGTTGTCGGTCAAAAGGAAGGTATCATAGCCATCTCTGACGCCATTAGAAGAAGTAGAGCTGGATTACAGGACATGAAAAAACCAATTGGTTCTTTTATCTTCATGGGCACAACAGGCGTTGGAAAAACTGAACTAGCTAAAGCTTTGAGCGATTATTTATTTGACGATGAAAATGCCATGACGAGAATCGACATGAGCGAATATCAAGAGCGGCATGCTGTTTCTAGACTAGTTGGAGCACCTCCGGGATACGTCGGTTATGAGGAAGGTGGGCAATTGACTGAAGCTGTTAGAAGAAAGCCTTACTCTGTTATATTGTTAGATGAGATTGAGAAAGCCCATCCAGATGTTTTTAATGTTTTACTACAAGTATTAGATGATGGTAGATTAACAGACAACAAAGGAAGATTGGTTAATTTTAAAAACACCATTATTATTATGACTTCCAATATTGGAGCTCATGTAATTCAGGATAATTTTGAGCAAATTAACGAGGCCAATGCTGAAGAAGTAATTGAAAATACGAAACAACAAGTATTTGACATTTTAAAACAAACGGTTCGCCCAGAATTTCTAAATAGAATTGATGAAACAATAATGTTTAGACCACTAACTAAAGAAGACATTGAAGGAATTATCAAAATTCAGATTAACAGTCTACAAAAAAGGTTACTAGAGAATGATATAAAGATTGATATCACTCAAGAAGGGATAGAAGCATTAGCAGAACTTGGCTATGATCCTCAATTTGGAGCAAGACCAGTTAAAAGAGTTATCCAGAAAGAGATTCTTAATCAACTTTCCAAAGAGATTCTTGCTGGAAGTGTTCGTTCAGATGATGATATTTTAATCGATGCGTTTGACAATAAGTTTGTTTTTAGGAAAAATGAAACAAAGAAAAATGCTGCACAGGTTGAAGAAACAGTAGCAACTGCATAATTTTTATCGCCATACTATAGTGCGATTAATCAAAGAATCAGACCCAATCTTTTCCGCCCCAAGAGGTTGGTTCACTTTGCTGGAATTATGCTGACTTGAACAATTCGAAGCGACCTAAACTATTCTTTTTTAAATCCAGAAACCAACTGCCCGAAAAATCCTTTCGGATAATTCTCAATCCCCTCAAAACCCAAATCATAATCACCTTCTTTATCTTGCGGAATGTAATTGGTTTTGAAGATATAGTCCCAAACACTTAGACTAATCCCAAAATTGACACCTTTGGCTCTATCATTCGGTAAAACCTTAGCGTGATGATACAAATGCATTACTGAATTATTAAAGACGTATTTTAACGGACCCCATGTAATTCGAATATTCGCATGGTTTAAGTGACCAATTGTAATCGAAAAGAAATGCACAAAAAATGCATGCTCAGGTTGAGCACCTATTACAAGCATTAAGGCAAGAGTTTTTAATGGCTTGTAAAAAATATTCTCCATCCAGTGATATCTCAGATGTGCGGCAAAACCCATCTCCTCAACAGAATGATGAACTTTGTGAAACCTCCATAAAAAATCGAATCGATGTAATGTAACATGTGTAAGCCATTGTACAAAATCACTTAAGACAAAGAAAACAACTATAATTATCCATGTTGGACTCTCTTCACTGAATAACGCAATTTTATCCATTGTCAAACCATGACCCGTAAAATATGTTTCAAACAAAACATAGACAGATTCCAAAATGATTGCAAAAATGAAAAAATTAAAAAACATATAGACCCCATCTAGCCAAAAGTCCTTTCGAAAAGTCTTTTGATTCTTTCTCCATGGAAATACTATTTCCAATCCCCAAACAGCTATCGAAACGATAATAAGACCATAAAACCAGTTTTGGTTCCAGTCAACATTAAATGTTATCATATCAAGAATCCATGATATCATGCCACTAATTTTACTCGTAAATAATTCAATATAATTCATATTCCTGGATTTTTTTTACATTTATTCTAACACCATTTGACAATATTTAATCTCTTTCAATCTGCAAAGATAAATCCTGACTCCACTCTATCCAAGAGCCATCGTAGTTTTTAACATTTTCATACCCTAATAACTGAGTCAACACAAAAGTACTATGTGCTGAACGGGTTCCAGACTGACAATAAAAGATAACCTCCTTATCTTTTGTTATTCCTTTTCTTTCCAGATCATATTTTAAATCGTTTACATTTTTACATTCTCGACTACCATCATAATCAATACTGTTCGCCCAATCGACATGTATGCTTGTCGGAATGCGACCTTTGCGAAAAGCTCCTTTCTTTAAAATCTCACCTGTGTATTCTTCAATCGTTCTGGTATCAACAATTACAGCATTAGTATCATCAATCGCTCTTAAGACATCTTGTTTAGACGCAGAATATGGATTCTTATTTGACTCAGGAAAGATAAAGCTTGTGGGTATACTGATTTCGTGAGCATGGTCAACTGGATAAGTTCTTGACTTCCATAAATCAAAATCTCCATTCAATACTTGTACATCGGTAAAACCGTAGTAATTCATCGTCCACCAAAATCGAGAAGCTTCACAAGCCCCTTTCCCATCATAAACAATTATTTTTTTATCCGAACTAACTCCTAAAACACCCAACCTATATTCCAAAGAATCCTTTGACGAAATCAGCCCTTTTACATATTCTTTTTCACATGTTATATCTGTTCTGTAAAGATTAATTGCACCAGGAATATGCCCCTCTAAGTACTGTGAGCTTTCTCTAAAATCTACGATTACAACATTCTCATCTAAGTACTTTTCAAACAAGTCATTTACATAAATTAAATGCTCACTCTCTGCTTTAATATTAGGAATCTCTTCTGACCCACCGTCAATTTTACTATCCGCAGGAGCACCACACGAAAAAATAAATACAATTATTATAACAGGCATCAAGAAACTACTCCAGTTCATACCATTGTATATTAGTTAAATTACTCCTTCTACTTTCTTGTGTTGGGCCATAGTTTTTTGCCAAATAAATAACAATAGGATCCTCAGTAGGACCTAAATCCCATAATTTTTGAGTTTTTTGCATCCAATGAATAATATCTCTCCAATCCTCTTTATTCCCTTTGTTTTGGGTTACCAACTTAAATGAATGGCAGCTACCGCAAGTGTTTACAACTAATTCATACCCTTCATCTACAATCAATCCGCTGGAAATGTGAATTCCATTTTCTATTAAATCATCCGCATCAATTACCTCTTTCAATTCAGTAATCTCACCTTTATCTTCAGAATCCAAAAATTTTAAAAAATCTGGATTAATAGTATAAATCAAAACTACTAAAACTATTGCTCCTAAAAATAAAAGCAGCCTATTAAAAGGTTTTAAGACACCCTCTATTAGATCTTTTTGATCTTTTGAATATTCCCCCATTATGTATCAATTCTTTTTACCGCAATACGATGACTTGCATTGTTTAAATAACCTTTTGGATTCCATCCTGGGACAATGATTGGCTGAGCTTTTCCTTTTGAATCAGTAGCCTTGGCCCATATTTCATAATACCCAACTTCTGGGAGTGTCACTTCTGTTTTCCAATGCTGCCAAGCTAATTTATTTACAGGTCTTTCTAGAATACACTTCTGCCAAGTAGCTCCAAAGTCAATTGAAATAGTCATATCTTCCACAGTTAAATCTCCTGCCCATGCATGCCCCCTAACTTCAAAAGACCTGTTTCCTTTTACTATGGCACCTGTTTTCGGATAAGTTATCAAGGACTTTATTGGCATTGATTCAATTATTTTCATATCCTCTTCAGGTACTTTTGTACCAGGTGCAACAGGGTATTTAGGAACTCGATATGAGTACCCGTTCATTTTGGGCCCGTCATGCTCTTTGTCTCTAATCACAATTCTATTTAGCCATTTTCCAGAAACAGAAGCGGGCCAACCACCTATTACGAGCCTTAATGGATATCCATTCATAGCAGGAATCTCTTCACCATTTAAACTCCAAGCAATTAATCCTTCATCCTCTAACGCTTTGGCAATTGGAACACCTCTCGATATGACAACTTTATCCGTATCCCCACTTAAATGAGTATCGGCTCCGTAGTAGCCGATATAAACTGCATCGCTTTTTAGCCCAACATCTTCTAGTACATCTTTTAACCGAACGCCTGTCCATGCTGAACAACCAACAGCACCAGTTGTCCATTGATTTCCCTTGGCTGGAGGATTAAACTCACTTCTACCATTACCACCACATTCTAAAGTTAAATTATACGTATAATGTTTAAACTTTGTTTTTAATTCTTCTATCGAATAAGTTTTAGCAGTACTTGCAGACTCTCCTTCTATAGTTAATGTCCAGTTTTTAACATCCACATTTTCTGGTGGCAACCCATTATTTCTAACAAACATAACATCAGATGGCGTAACTCTATCATCTAATAAATGAGCAGGAACTTCTGCATTTAAAGGTTTATCATTTAATATAATCAAATCGCTATTCTTTCCTGGAATTATTAAGTCTTTATCTGCATCTTTCAATCCAGCCGGAATAATGTCTGAAGGCAAGTTTTCTCCAAAAATAATTTTACCTCCTAAAACAGTCCCCATTGCTAATAATGCCGTACTAGATAAGAACCCCCTCCTCGAGAAGCCAGAGTCCTTTTCTCCCCATAATTCTTTATTGGCTGTTCTTGAACCTTTATTGTAAAGCTCTCTAACTCCTATTTTGTTCTTTTTTTTCATCAGCTTATTGGGTATTTTCAAAATTAAGAATTCACCTCATTAACATATGTAACATATGTTACTTTATTTTGATAATTTTGTATTCATGGTAATTTATGTAAAACAATCGATAACAATCCTTTTCTTTTCAATTTTGTTAAGCGCATGTCAATCCCCTATCCAATCAAATTATATTCACAATCCAGAAAAAGTAATTAGCACAATAAATGAAAAAATGTTTGAGCAAGAACTTTGCTGGAACAAGGGAGACCTAGAGTGCTTTATGCAACATTATTGGCATTCCGACTCACTCATGTTTATTGGAAAAAGCGGATTAACTTATGGTTGGCAACCCACATTAGATAATTACATTAGTGGTTATCCAGATAAATCTGCCATGGGTAAGCTTACATTCACCAATGAAGTAAAAGAATTTATAGACACTGAAACTGTGCAAGTTATTGGACAATGGGAATTAAAAAGAGATTCTCTAGAAAACTTAGGGGGCTACTACTCTCTTTTATGGAAAATAAAAAAGGGTGAATGGGTAATCGTTTCAGATCACTCTAGCTAAAAGCACACCTCGTGTGCCTCGGTGTACTTTAGCTTTATAAAAAACTTAAGTCCTATGCCCTGAGCTACTCGAAGCGCCCTGAGGCACTCGAAGGGCTAATAGTTTAAATAATAGTAAATCAATTTCATATACTCATTATTTACCATAATCATTCCCTCTTCGCTTTTCCACCAATAATCTTCGTCGTATTCTGAATGACTAGAACCGCTTAACAAAACCTCAATTTCGTGTTCATCAAAGTCTTTAAATGAATAACGCATTCTACGGGTATGAAACTTATCTGAAACAACAACAATCTTTTCGTACCCATTTTGCTTACAGTAGTTCAGTATCGCATTAGCCTCTTCTCGGGTGCTGGTACCGACATCCAGAGCCCTAATGTGATCATCAGACACACCTTCTAATATTAGCTGATCTCTAGAAATGAAGCAATCCGAATGTCTAATTCTTCGATCTGCAGTATCAGGGAAAATGGTTTTTATAATTATAGATTCATTTGCACCAAGCGTTACAATGTTTTTTGAAAGACCTTCAAAATATAATTCTGCTGCGTGATTGCTTCTATCAAAAGTATTTCCTCCTAAGACGAAAATAGCATCCACTTTATCTGGCATCTTATCTGTATTGATTAAGAAACCTCCTATTGCTTGAAGAATATAAACATGAAAAATTAGCAACAAAATCCCTAAAATAAAAAGTAGTCGCCATGTAGCCCAAAAACGGCTTGGCGTAAACCATTTGTAAAGGCTTTTAATCCTCCACCAAGCCACATCTAGAACTTCAAATACTTTCATTATAAACAAATGTAAATAGAGAAAAGACAGATTAAACGATGTTTCTAATTGTTCATTAATACAAGATTGTGTATAATCCTAAAATTATAGAAATAAAGAATCTGCCTGAGAGAAGAAGAACTATTCATTAAAGTATGACTCCCACAATTTAATAGTAATTTTAACTTCATTCGTTTAAATTTACATTGATATATACCTAAATTTAAAGGTTTTCATTTCAAAAAAAATATCTTTACATAAATCATAATATACAAATGAAGTCAATTCTATTATTTTCAATAATTCTGTTTACCCTTAGTTTTTGGGCTCAAAACAACAATGTTATAGATTCTTTAAAACTCCAGTTGGAAGCGTCCTCTGACACAGTTCACTTCCATGCCTTAAAAGCTCTTTCAAACGAATACAGCCAAACAGACATGAAGGAGTCGATGAATTACGCAGTGCAATGCTTGGCATATGCTAAAGAAACAGACATGGAGGAATGGATAACAACTGCTACAATGTTAGTGGGTAACTGCTATACCAGACAAGGTGAATATGAAACTAGCATTTCCTATTATATCAACGCGAGTGAAATGGCTTCACAAGCAAAAGATACTTTTTTACTCTCTCAGTCATACAGCAACATTGGCGCTATTCAATTTTACATCGAAAATTTTGACAAAGCAATAGAATATTTCAAAAAGTCACAAGAGATAATAGAAGCGATCGGAACTCCTAAGCAAATAGCACAAGGATTATCAAACATTGGGGAAGCTTTTAGAAATATAGAACAACTGGATAGCGCAATCATTTATTTAAATAAATCATACAGTATATTTAAAGAAATTAAACACACAAATGGCCTAGCGACATCTTTAAATAATATTGGAAATATTTATGCCCAACAAAAAGACTACTACAAAGCTATAGACTATTACGAGAGGTCACTTGTACATAAATACATTATGAATAAGCCGAGGGATTTGGCTGTAGCATGTAACAATCTCGGTGAAATGTATTTTATATTAAAGAATTATAGTAAATCTCTTAAGTACCATCACTCTTCAGAAGAATACGCTTTGAAATCACAAAGTTTAATTGATATAAAAATAGCCTACAAAGGACTCTCTAAACTTTACGAACAAAAGAAAAATTGGGAAAAATCCTTAGACTATTTCAAACAGTACAGTACACTATCAGATAGTTTAATAAACGTTGAAAAAGCAAATGCAGTAGCAAATTTCGAAATAAAATACCAAACAAGAGAAAAAGAAATAGAAATTGTAAAGCTGGAAGCGGAAAAAGAAAAAGAACGCCTGTACAGCATCCAAAAAGAGTTGGAAGTAGAGAAAATTCAAAAAGAAAATGAATTCAAAACAATTGTTATTATTTCTTCAATTATTGTATTGCTACTTCTAGCAGTTGTTGTGCTTATAATAATGAAGCGAAATAAAGAAAGAAAAAATGATAATGCGATTTTAACTACAAAGAATCATGAAATAGAAACAAAGAATAGAGACATTATGGACTCTATAAAGTACGCCAAACGAATTCAAAATGCTATTCTACCTCCTAATAAAATTGTTAAGGAATTCCTACACGACAGTTTCATTTATTACAAACCAAAAGACATTGTAGCTGGTGACTTTTACTGGCTGGAACACAAGGAAGGTAAAGTACTGTTTGCAGCTGCGGATTGCACAGGGCACGGAGTTCCTGGAGCAATGGTAAGTGTTGTTTGTAGCAACGGACTAAATAGAAGCGTAAGAGAACATGGCATCACAGACCCTGGTAAAATACTAGATAAAACCAGAGATATTATTATCCAAGAATTTGAAAAAAGTGAAGAGGATGTAAATGATGGAATGGATATAGCACTTTGTAGTTTAGAAGGAAATACATTATTATACGCTGGGGCACATAACCCGTTATGGATAATTCGAAATGGAAAGCTACTAGAAACCAAAGCGAATAAACAACCTATCGGTAAATTTGACAAACTCCTTCCCTATACTACCCATACTTTTGAATTAGAACCAAATGATACATTTTATATTTTCTCAGATGGGTACGTTGATCAATTTGGTGGAGAGAAAGGGAAAAAATTTAAAGCAAATGCCTTTAAAGAACTTTTAATCTCAATTCAGGACAAATCCATGGAGGAACAAAAAGAAAAACTTGATCAAGTTTTTGAATCTTGGAAAGGAGATTTAGAACAGATAGATGACGTATGTGTTATAGGAATAAGGATGTAAAATCCAATTATTGAAACTATCCAGACTTTCTAATCATTCATTTTGACTTCAATAACCTTTCTCTTAAGGCCATTTTACATCGTCCCACGTATCGTCATTCCGAACTTTGGAAGGCGTTAAAAACTATGGGGAGTAATCTGGGAACTTCCCGTTATCCCTTGATTTAAAAATGGTTACTGTTTTCGGATTCCCGGCATTAGCAAATGTTCTTGATAATTTCATCCGCAATGAGGTAAGAAAATCCATAGATATTTATTTTTGAATATTTGTCAATTTCGTTTATGTAACTTTTGTTACATGCAAAGAAAAATGATAGAAGTAGCTTGCGTTAATATTTAAAACAAAAAACGGAATGAATATAAAACAAAAGGATTTCGAAACAGCCTTTACTGGCTGGGCATTTATCATAGCAGCTGCTATGATATGGCTGGGCTGGGCTCTATCTCCTCATCACATTGAGGAATATATTGTCGCTTCTGATTTTGAAGAAATTGGTGAAAACGTTTGGACATACATATGGATGTATCGTATTCATATCTTTGGCTGGGTTATTATGGGCATTGCATTATTTGCGTTTGTGTCGGTTACGGCAAGAAAACCATATCGCGTAGTTATTTTACCTGGTGCGGGCATGTTAATTATTGGTTCATTTACTTTAGCCATAGCCGCAGCGTATTATTATAATTTTGGAGCTTGGGGTGTTGGCCAAACAGCCGGAAAATCTGAATTGGAAATACAAGCATTTATGAATGATATTTTATACACCAACCAATACGTTACCTGCTTTCTCCGTTTTGGACGCATCTTCTCTGGCGTAGGTTTAGTATTGCTAGGTGCTGCCTTTATTAAATGGGCCATTGTTCCCAAATTACTGGGTTGGTTTACAACAATACTTGGTCTTGCAGCAGTTTTACTCATTTTGAGTATCCCAGATAATTTTGAAATTTACAAACCACTTTTTCATATTAAAGTGATTTGGTTGCTGATGATGGGTGTCTTACTGTTGAAGCAAGGCGTTAGTTTGCCTAAATCTGAACTTTAGAAGTTCGCGGTTTGTCGAATTGTTTAAATAGTTGTTCTGAAATATCATACATTTGATGAGCATCTAGTAGAATAACCGAAATGAAAAAACTAATCAATAAATACAGCTATAGTGCTTTGGACTCCGAAGAATTAAGACTTACTAAGTCTTTGGTTCTAATCGTTGCTGCTTCGTGCAGTATCTGCGGGTTGGTATGGGCTGGATTTTATTCCTACTTCTTGGGATTTGGTTTAACTGCTAAAATCCCTTTGGTCTTCGTTGCTATAGTGGCTCCATCTATTTTCATATCACACTTTATAGGTAATTATAAGCTATTGGTTTATGCACAATTAGCCTGTATCACATGGATTTCAGCATTGATTCAGTGGAGTTTAGGCTCTATCAATGATTCTGGCTTTGTAATAGCTTGGAGTTTCTTAGGTCCAATTGGTGCGCTTCTATTTCTAAATCAGAAATCCGCAAAAAGATGGATGCTAATGTTTCTAATAATTGTTTGTGTTACGGCAATTGGTTTCCCACCTCTTTCTTCGGATGGTGAGAAAGTTACTGAAAATGTGCGCACAATTTTTTACTTAATGAATATTGGAGCACCCTCTATAGTTATTTTCATTGCTGCTTCTTATTTTCTGAAAAACCTGAATCAACAAAGGAAAAGGAATGCTTCGCTTCTTGAAACAGCAGAAGCAAATAACAAACAACTCGCAGTATCATTAGAGCGGGAAAAGGAATTAGGTCAACTAAAAACTAGCTTTGTTTCAATGGCATCGCATCAATTCAAAACACCTTTAGCGGTTATTCAGTCGAATGCCGAATTATTTGAAATGTTGGCAAGTTCGGGAAAAATAATAGAACCCGAAAGGTATGCAAAAGTCACGACTCGTATTGTAGGAGCAATTGATTCAATGACTAATCTAATAGATGAAGTTCTTGTTTTAGGTAAAGTAACTTCAGGAAACGTTGCTTATACTCCTGAAAATTTAGATTTGGTAGATTTTTGCGAGAAATTGGTAGAAGAATTTAATACTATTCAAGCAGACGGAAGAAGTTTGGATTTAGCTGTAGATGGAGAAGCTTGCGACGTATGGTTAGATGCTAAATTACTAACCCATTCGTTGTCTAATTTAATTAGTAATGCTTTTAAATATTCTGCCGGAAAAGAGAATCCTAAATTGAGCATACATTTTAAACCAACAGTAGTTGTCTTATCTGTAAAAGATTATGGATTAGGTATTCCTGAAGAGGAACAGTTAAAGCTATTTACACCTTTCTTTCGTGCGAAGAATGCAGTAGACATCAAAGGCTCAGGTTTAGGCCTAAACATTGCAAAAGAATACGTTGAAGTTAACAAGGGGCAAATCTCCGCTAAATCTATATTGGGAGAAGGGAGCTGTTTTGAAATAACGTTTAAGCGGTAAGTGAAAATGGACTTAGTATACTACAATACTAAATCAATCTACTTTTTTTAAAAAATCATAAAAATCTAAAACTTAATACGCACCATTCCTTTTTCGCATAAACCACTCAAGCGAAAGAAGCAGCATTATTAAGGCGAAAATCCATTTCCAATTAATAACATCTGACACATCTTTCTCTGTGTAAGAGATATCCACAATTTCTTCCTTGTTAAAAATTGCTTCAGCTAACCTATCCAATTCATTCGGATAAAACATTTCTCCCCCTGTATTATTGGCAATATTATACAGCAATCCATGATCTGCAACAACGTTAGTATATTCAGCTTTTAATTCACTCACCGTAAATTCACCAGATTCCTCCAGCTTTTTCCCGCCAAATGTTACAGTAGCCTTGTAAGAATACTCACCTACTTCAAATATTCCAGCATCTAAACGATAGGCATTTCCTGAACGACTAAAACTCCTTGCTGGATAAACTTCCCCACTCTGGTTGGTTATCTCTATTAAAACGTCTTCTTCATTTACCAACTCATAACTATCATTGTATAACTCTGATTCAAAAACAACGGATTGGTTTTCCAAAAATGTATTTTCACAAAAAACGCGAAACTTACTCTTATCCTCCTTCAATGCAAGGTACTGGACCATTTTAGAAACAAGGTCATTAAAATTATCATGTGATTTGTTGTTTGAGTAGTCATTCAATTTCCATCTCCAAATTCCTTCCCCGATAATAAAGCCATACTTAACGTCATTCTTTTCATTAAAAACAAGTAATGGATAATCTGTAGCAGTCATCCCTATTTTTTGATACAATAAAACAGTGGAACTATTCGCTACATTATAGTTAGCTGCAAACGGAGTTTTAAATGGAGGGAACTTAGGTATTGATTCCTTTAATGACTCAGATACCGTGAACTGAGAAAATGCTGTATTTATAGAAGCTGTAACATTAGTTACTCCATTAACGCCTATTAACTTAAGCCCTAAGTTATAATTATTAAACTCATTGTAATTTGTTTCTGAACCTAATACAAAAAGAGAAGGTACACCGTTTTTAATTATCTTTTCTACAACGTTATTTTGTTGTTTATTACCAGTAGGAAGTTGATGAAATATTACCAAGCTATACTTTTTACCTTCTCCTTTGTAACCATCAATAAGCGCTGAGCTTACTTCATAATTAACATTCTTTTCAAGAGCTGACCGCATTGCTGCGATATCTGGATGTGGAGCTTTTGCTAGAATTAATATTTCTTGTTTGTTATCTAAAATATCAATGTAAAATTCTTTTTTATTATTTACATAAGTTAATTCTCCCTCCAATTCTTCAATACTTACAACATATCTTTGCTTCCCACTACTCTTCGCTTCGAGTATTGATGAAAGCGTAATTACATCGCTACTTGTTTCAAAAGATACCATTTTAGAAAACAGTTCTATTCCCTCTTTTGTAATGGATACTTTTGCTTTACTCCCTTCAAACTGGTCTGCTTTAACAATTATTTCTACCGGAAAGTCATTCCCTTTATATGCTAGGCGATTATGAACAAGATTATTCAGTATCAAATCTTTCCTTACCAAGGTATCACCCAATGCTACAGTAAAAAATGGAGTGTGTTTAATCTTTTTTATCGCGTATAAAGGATTTGCGCCTTTGTTTATAATTCCATCACTTGCTAAAATTACCGCTCCTAAATTTCTTCCATAGTAGCGGGTATACAGTTCTTCAAGAAAGTCTGAAAATCCTGTTTGTTTATCGGTAAAATCAATTTCTAAACCCGATTTGACTTCATCTCCAAACGTGAATGTTTTGACTTCGTATTTTTCCTCTAATTTTTCTTTAAATGCAGTTAACGCAATTAAATAATCTGAATTCATAAAGGCCGAATCCTTATTTACCAATAAACTTTCGGAATTATCATGCGCAATAACTAGAACTGGTTTTTCAATTATTTGGTTCTCAATTTCAATTAACGGTTCGAGTAACAATAATGCGAGGATACAAACTGATATAAAACGAAAAAAAGCCATGGTATAGACCACAACTTTTTTTACATCATTTAATAATTTTTCTTTTCTGTAGAATACAAATGAATACAGTAATCCCACTAATATGCAAATAAGCACATACCAAGTTGGGTAACTAAATTCTATATTCATCTAATTTTATAATTGAATAATTACATCAACATTCCACCACAAACGCTCAATACTTGACCGCTTATGTATGTACTCATATCAGACGCTAAGAAAACCGTTGCATTTGCAACATCTTCTGGTGTACCAGCACGCTTTAAAGGAATACTCTCAGACCACCCTTTAACAACTTCTGGGTCTAATTTTTCCGTCATTTCTGTAGCGATAAATCCAGGGGCAATAGCATTACAACGAATGTTTCTAGAACCCAATTCAGCAGCAATCGACTTTGTAAAACCTATAACTCCAGCCTTAGATGCAGAATAATTTGCTTGGCCTGCATTTCCTCTAACACCAACAATAGAACTCATGTTAATGATAGAACCACTTCTCTGTTTTAAGAAAGTTTTTAATGTAGCTTTTGTCATGTTAAAAACAGAGTTTAAGTTAATTTTAATAACGTCATCAAAATTCTCCTCTGACATTCTCATTAACAAACCGTCTTTGGTAACACCAGCATTATTGACAAGGATATCAATCTGCCCAAACTCTTCTACTACTTTATCAATCAATGCAACTGCATCTGCCATATTAGCAGCATTCGACTTGTACCCTTTTGCTCTTACTCCAAAAGATTCTATCTCTTTTTCAACAGCGTTAGCTGTCTCTTCGCTAGACACATATGTAAATATCACATCAGCACCTTCTTGTGCAAATTTTAACGCAATACCCTTTCCGATTCCTCTCGTTCCCCCAGTAATAATTGCCACTTTACCCTCTAATAACTTCATTTTAACGTTTTATATTATAATTACTTGAAATAGAATTATTTAATCTAGTTGCTTATCTTTGTGAAATAATTTTACTTCATTTATTAATACTTCTAAAAAGATAAATATACCATAGTTATTTACCTTTCCAAAAAAACAAAGATAATGAGAAAAATAAGTTCTATAATATTTCTTTTTTTTGTTGTTAACCTAAGTTTTGCACAAAGCTGGTTAGATATCGGCTTAAAAGGTGGATACGGATACGGAATACTCAATAACTCTAATATTTGGGACGACACACAATACAACCATAGATTAAATGGGTCAGGTTTTTTTGGCGGCAAAATTGGATTTAACTTTAACGAAAAGTATGAAATTACAGCTGACTTTATTTATGGAAATTTTAAACAAGGTTTCCGATATGATGTCGCCCTTCCAATATTAGACAGTAACTCAACCATTATTCCAACTGAAGAGCATAATTCAGAAATCACTTTTACAACAATGGACATTATTCTTATGTATCGTCATAACAAAGATGGCAGATATGTGGAAATTGGCCCTAGAATATCTCTAATTAGCAATGGTAAGAGAACGGACGATTTCAACACAGAACCGTTTAATCAAAATTACCTTAACAGCAGTGTTTTTGGAATGACAGTTGGTTTTGGTGCCTATATGGTAGGAACGGAAAATTTTGGAATTACAGCAGGGGCTAGACTTGGCTTTGGCTTTTCAGACTTAATTTCTAGTGAAGGGCAATCTGTTAATATGCCAACTTTAAAGGTATACGAAACTTACAAAGGAACATTCCCTGTTACATTGCAGATAGTTTTTGAAGCCAATCTTGACTTTGCTTACATGGCTAAAGCTCAGTGTGGAAGAAGAAAATTATTGACTTTTTAGTTTTTTTTATTCCCTTTATCAAATTACTGCTGGATTTCTTTGCAATTGAAATACTTACACCTTCTTTTAAATAATTTTTCTTTTCAGTACGTCATCTTTAATTATTCTAAAAGTGAAAGGTATTTCCTTTTATCAAAAGATATATATAGAATGCCTCCAAACCAAACAAATGGAGAGCTTACAATTGGAAAAAAAAAGGTGCCTTTTTCTTCTTAATTTTCTCAAAAAATTAATTCGATTTAGCTACAGACATTAATATTTACTGGTTGTTAATAAACGTCCATAAACTGTTGAAAAGTATATAGATGCCAATAAGTATATTCCGCTATATTTGTCTGCGCATTATTTTAATAAATTGACCATGAATTTTATAGTTTCAAGCATCTCATTACTTAAACAGCTTCAGGCTGTAGGGGGAGTACTAAACAGCTCAAACACCTTACCTATTTTGGATAATTTTCTTTTCGAAATAAAAGGAAAAGAACTAACAATTTCTGCTTCTGATTTAGAAACAACGATGACTGCAAAGTTAGATGTTGAAGCAAAGAAGGATGGAAATGTTGCTATACCTGCTAAATTATTATTGGACATTCTAAAAACTTTTCCAGATCATCCATTAACGTTTAAAATTGACGAAAAGACTTTCGGTATAGAGATTTCTTCTGATTACGGAAAGTATAAATTAAGCGGTCAAAATGGTGACGAATTTCCAAAAACTCCAGCTTTAGAAGCTCCTTCCACTGTTAATTTATCTGCGGATGTTTTACAAAGAGCTATCGAAAAAACAATCTTTGCTGCTGGAACCGATGATTTAAGACCTGTGATGAGTGGTGTGTTTTGTCAATTTGAAACTGACAATGTAATATTTGTTGCCACTGATGCACACAAATTGGTTCGTTATAAAAGAAACGACATTAAAGCGGACAGCGCATCTTCTTTTATTATTCCAAAGAAGCCTATGAACCTTATGAAAGGGCTTTTAGTTGGTATTAATGGAGATGTTAAAGTAACCTACAACGAATCAAACGCACGTTTTGATTTTGGTGGATTTACACTTATTTGCAGATTAATTGATGGTAATTACCCTAATTATGAAGCAGTTATTCCGAATGAGAATCCTAACAGATTAACAATAGACAGATTGTCTCTTTTAAACTCAATTAAAAGGGTTTCAATATTTGCAAATAAAACGACACATCAAGTAAGGCTAAAAATTAATGGAAGTGAACTTTCTGTTAGTGCTGAAGATTTAGATTTTTCAAATGAAGCCAATGAAAGATTAACTTGTTCTTATGAAGGAGAAGACATGGAAATTGGTTTTAACTCCCGTTTTATGTTGGAAATGCTAAATAATATGGGAGCAGAATCAGTTGTTCTTGAGTTAAGCGCTCCAAACAGAGCTGGTATTTTATTGCCAGAACATCCAGAAAATGACGGTGAAGATATATTGATGCTTGTTATGCCTGTGATGTTGAATCACTAAACATTTTACTTATTTGATGAAAAAGCCTTTCTATAAAGGCTTTTTTTATGTCCAATTTTCTCAAAAAAATGTAAGGATTAAGTTACTAAACTAAACCTAGTAATCAAGGCTTTTTTCGCATATATATTTCCTTGCGAACTTTTGCGACTATCTCTTGATCTTCATTGGTAATTGCTGTTTCAAAGAATACCGTATGCTTTCCAATGTGGTCAACCTTTTCTTTTAGCTCTAAGAGTTTTTCTTGGGATATTTCAAAAAGAGCTTTAACCTTGCCATTACCAGGTTTGATAAATTCAATCTCAGCAGATTTATCCCAAACAACATACCCTTTACCCAGGTAATTATGGACAATAAAGACATAGAATGGATCACACATAGCATACAAAGAGCCTCCGAAATGCGTCCCGAAGAGGTTTTTATTGAACCACGTTTTGCGCAATTCTACTTCCATTCGTGTTTTATCTTCGTTTACTTTCTTTAATTTAATACCGGCTCCGATATAAGGAGGGTACCAATTAATCATTTTTATATTTTTATAAAAAGAGTCTCCAGCCATTTTATAAAATCGCCCCTAATTTACTTCCTTGCTCAATCGCTCTTTTTGCATCCAACTCACCTGCTCTTTCTGCTCCTCCAATTAAATGTGTCTTTACTCCCGCGCTTTCTAAATCAGCCAAAAGATCTGTATTACTTAATTGACCGGCGCAAAGAATAATTGTATCTACATCCATTACCTCTGACTTCCCTTTTCTGGTAATATGTAAACCGCTGTCATCAATTTTATCATATTGTACGCCATTAATCATTTTAACCGACTTATTCTTTAAAGATATCCGATGAATCCAACCCGTGGTCTTACCTAAGCCAGCTCCTATTTTAGTCTCTTTACGTTGCAGTAAGACAACTTCTCTTGGAGAAGGAGTTACTTGTGCAGTAATTCCTTCTATTCCTCCCCTTGCTTCGTTTGTATCATCAATACCCCATTCTTTTAAAAAGGCTGCTAAATTTTGAGAAGTAGCTTCTCCCTCATGCGTAATATATTCAGCAACATCAAAACCAATACCTCCCGCACCTATAATGGCAACTTTTTTCCCAACTTCTTTTTTATGTTTTAAAACATCTAAATAGCTTAAAACTTTTGGATGATCTATACCTTCAATTTTTGGAGTTCGTGGCTTAATACCGCTAGCAAGTATAACTTCATCAAATTCCTTCAGCATTTCTGCATCCGCTTTGGTATTTAACCTTAGGTCAACTCCGGTTAATTCCATTTGTCTACCGAAATAACGAATCGTTTCGTAAAATTCCTCTTTCCCAGGAATTTGTTTGGCAATATTAAACTGCCCTCCTATTTCCGATGCAGCTTCAAACAACGTTACATTATGTCCTCTACCCGCTAAAATAGTGGATGCTGCCATACCCGCTGGTCCAGATCCAACTATTGCAATATTTTTCTTTTTCGAAGTTGGTAAATAATTTAATTCGGTTTCGCTACAAGCTCTTGGATTAACCAGGCAAGAAGCTACTTTACGACTAAAAACATGATCTAAACATGCTTGATTACATCCGATACACGTATTAATTTCATCCTCTCTACCCTGCTCTGCTTTGTTAACTAATTCGGGGTCTGCTAAAAAAGGACGGGCCATAGAAACCATGTCCGCATCTCCATTTGCTAATATACCTTCAGCAACATCTGGCATATTTATTCTATTGGTTGTAATAAGAGGAATACTTACCTCTTTCTTCATTTTGTTCGTTACCCAAGTAAATGCACCACGCGGAACCATTGTTCCAATTGTAGGAATTCTGGCTTCATGCCAACCAATTCCAGTATTAAGCATAGTAACACCTGCTTTTTCAAGTTCTTTCGCTAAAATGACAACTTCCTCCCAATTACTACCATTCTCAACTAAATCAATCATTGATAACCTGAAAATTATAATAAAGTCAGTTCCAACTTCCTTTCTAATTCTTCTTACAATTTCTAACGGAAACTTGATTCTATTTTTATATTCCCCTCCCCATTCATCCGTGCGATGGTTTGTTTTTGGTGCTATGAACTGATTAATCAAATACCCTTCAGATCCCATTATTTCTACACCATCATAATTTGCATGCTTTGCTAGTTTAGCTGCTCTTGCAAAATGTTTTATTGTCTTTTCAATACCTCTTTTACTTAATGCCCAAGGCTTAAATGGAGAAATTGGAGATTTAGTAGCGCTTGGAGCAACCAAAAAAGGGTGATAACCATATCTTCCAGTATGTAAAATCTGCATACAAATTTTCCCGCCATTCTCATGAACGGCGCTTGTAATTTCTTTATGCTTATCAGCAGTTCTTTCGTTTGTTAATTTACTTGAAAATGGAGCAACCCATCCAGCAGTATTTGGTGAGATACCTCCAGTAACAATAAGTCCTACTCCTCCCCGCGCTCTTTCTGCATAGTAAGCTGCAATTTTGCCATAACCATTTTTCAATTCTTCCAAGCCTGTATGCATAGAGCCCATCAAGGTTCTATTCTTAATTGTCGTAAATCCAAGATCCAACGGTTCAAATAATTTCGGGTATTTGTTATGCATACATACTATTTTTGATTCATACAAATATAACAGTTATTTCGCAATACCTATAAAACAAAAAGGTCCGAATCAATATTGATTCGAACCTTATAGAAGTTAACTAATCTTCAATCAAAAGCTATAGCTTTGTAAATGGTCTTGTTATTCTTCCATCTCCTGATCGAATGACAACATAATAAATACCTTGGTTAATGCCTGAAATATCTATTTCTTTGGAACTAACATTCATTACCTTACCGTTTTGAATCAATTGACCCAACTGGTTTCTTATTTCAAATGTAGATTCAGCATTTAGTTTGCCGCTAAAATTTAACCGTATAGAATTCTCAGCTGGATTTGGAAATAAATTAACGTCAAATACGTCATTTTCTTCAACTGAAGACCAGTCTGCTGTATCCCAAAGGGAAATATCATCAAGAGCAGCTTCAACTAAACTACCTCCATCTAAGTATTGTCCAAGTCGCGTGGAATCAGAAGCAACAAACTTAATTTGAAAAGTACTATTAACCGTTACGTAATCTTCAATTCTATATGCAAACTTTCTCCAAGCACGATCTCCTGTTTTAGTATTCTCAACAGCTGTCCATGATGCTCCAGAATTATCAGATACGGATACTTGCCACCAATCTGCATTTGGATTAGCTCCAGATGGTGGGTTATTTGTGTACCAACGATAAAATGACATTACTGGTGCAGAATAGTTTGATAAATCAATTACTGGCGAAAGCAAAGTTGTGTGGCCTGCATCAACATCAGCTAATCCTAATCCGTCACTCGCTTGGCCTGCTCTTTCTGTTAAGAAGCATAAATCACCAAACTCCGTATGTTGAGAGCTTGGCGCAACCTGCGCTGCTGCAACACCAACATCTGGGTTGCCATCACCATTTAAATCTGCAAATGAACCAAGAGGCAACATTAATTCCCAAGTTCCAGTAGTGTTATTATCACCACTAACTCCTGTAGTCCAATTTCCCCAATCGCTGCTATTGTCTCCTCCATCTTCTTTTTCAATTTCAACCATATCAACTAGGATGAAGTTTGGAAGGTTTGGATAAACTACTTTTTCTGATCCAATAGGATTAATAGCTGAAACCATTCCATTGATATCTTCTGCACCAATATAATAAGCAACAACAGTACCTGCTGGTTGTCCTGGAATTACACCATCATACGTTGACCCAGAGGTGTTAGCTAAACCAGTTTGCGTCCAGGCAGCACCATTATTTAACCTATACCAACAGCTAACACTATTTAAGTAGTTTGTCCATGGAAATGACAATTGTAAATTAGCACTAATAGCTATATCTGCTAAAGCTACTGTTGCGTCGACTGCTGCGTGAACAAGCTCCGCATTTGAAACTAATGTAATTCCATGCATATCAAATGCCGTAATAATCGCCATTCCATTTGGTGTACCATTTGTAATATTTGCATCATCATCATCCGCTTCTAAAACAGCTAATAATACTTCTGTAAATGCCGTTCCTTCATTTCCATTTGCTGTTGCAGCTTGCAGACCTGGATAAGCAAGAGCAAACAAATTCATTGTTGCTGGCATATCGTTTCCTAATAAAACATATAAATCCCACCAAGCTCCTGCTATAATTTCACCATCTGCGTGAACTTCACCTATTATATCAATTGGATATACTTTTGGTAGGGTATCATATCTTCTTATCGAAGCTGTTGGATCTGCTGGATCACTTCCATTTCCTAAAATTGGATCTTCTAATTGTGCAAATCCCCATACATCAGCATACCCTTCTCCCATTCCTCCATTTTGAAAGAATGAACCTTGACTTTGATAGAATTTATCATTAATCCCGTGTCCGTATTCATGAAAAACAACATCTGCAACCATAGCATAAGATCTACAAGCAGCTGATGATGTATAAAAATTAATAGAAGAGCCATTGTAAAATGCATTACATTCAGTTGGCGTTATATCTACATTAATAGGTAGTTGAAAATCCATCCCAGTAAAAGCGGGTAAAATTGTTTTATGATAATCATGAATAGCATTCACGTTATTATAACTACATAACTCTTCTAAACTAGCATTTCCATCCCAAGAAACAGTAGTTGGAGTGCCATCAGTTACTGAAGTTGTAAAACTAGGAGTTGTTCCATTATTTACAACCTTCCCCCAAAGGCCTTCTAAACTTAAAACTGCATTTTGTGTTCCAGTTTCAGTTGTGGATAAAAACCCAGATCCATCTGTCTGATATGCTGTTCCGCCAACCGTTAAATCCAAATTAGCCATACTCATTGGAATAGCAGCTATATCAGGGTTATTCTCATAAATAGTAGCTTCTACATTCAATTCAATGTCTCCAGGAGGCAAAACTAATTTAGAAGCTGCAATTTTCTTTTTGAAATCATCTTTACCATGGATTTCATCTTTATGACTACAAGTCCCGTCAGAACAGTGTAAAACGAGATTTTGACGATACACTACTTCTCCTGTATTTGCATCTACCCATGTAAACCAATTTGAAGGCACTCTGGATTCTCCTAATGTTTCTACTTTTACTTCATAAACCAATTTATACTTCATTGATTTAAAATATGGAACAGGTAAGACTTTGAGAGATGAATTTACGCTAACATTTGTAATGTTGTCGGTAATAGCAAAACTAGCTGCACTAATGGCTGCTTGTAAGTCGATAGATGGTGTGATAGAAAGGTCAATATCTGTATAGACATCTGCTCCCCAAGAAATCAATCTACTATCATGTGTCAATTTCGCGGTAAACTTTCCAAATAAAACATCGAGACCATTGTACTTTTGATTAAATGTTACAAAAAGATGCTTTGAAGTTTCACCAACATTATTCAACACCAAGTCATCTGTAGGAAGATTAAAACCAGTCAATTTAGTATCAATGAAATTTCTTACTTTCAATTCTGGTGTTCCTCCATAAACATCAATTGGCTGTCCATAAGCTGAATGAGGTCTGGCGTTTTCTTCATTAAAAGTAACATACCACTCTCCATTTTCTGCTAAAAAATCCCGCCAAGGTTTTTGCTGACGTAATTTATGCTGGTACTGAACATCAGGTAATCTTTTGTTGTCAGTAATATACGTTTTATCTAATTTTTTAGATGTTACTTGCAAATTATCTTGCGCTGCAGCTGTAATTCCAATACAAACAGCAAATAACAATAGTAAATTTTTCTGCATAATTAAAGTGATTTTGTGGTTGGTTATGGGTACAATATCGATATAAAATAAAGATTAGCCTATCAAAATATTAATATTTGTTAGCGATTATACATAAACGGTCAGATTTAATTGATTATTGGATAATGTCGAAGTATTTCCATTTGTTTGCCATTATTGTGTATACTTCATAGAAATAAAAAATTAAATTTGCACTCATGAAAAGAGTGGTTGTTGGATTGTCAGGTGGCGTTGATTCAAGTGTTGCAGCATACTTGCTAAAAGAGCAAGGCTTTGATGTAATTGGCCTTTTTATGAAGAACTGGCACGATGAGTCCGTTACCATAAGTGACGATTGCCCATGGATTGATGATAGTAACGATGCGTTACAAGTTTCTGAAATGCTAGGGATTCCTTTTCAAGTAATAGACTTTAGCAAAGAATATAAAGAACGTATAGTTGATTATATGTTTCGCGAATATGAAAAAGGAAGAACACCAAATCCTGATGTGCTTTGCAATAGAGAAGTAAAATTTGATATATTTTTAGATAAAGCTTTGGAATTGGGTGCTGACTTTGTAGCAACCGGTCATTATTGTCAAAAAGGGGAAATAGAAATTGACGGCAAACCAGTTTATCAACTTATTGCTGGAGACGACAATAACAAAGATCAAAGTTATTTTCTATGCCAATTAAATCAGCAGCAACTTAGTAAAGCACTCTTCCCTATTGGTAACCTTCAAAAACCTCAGGTTAGAGAAATTGCTAAAAAAATAGGTTTGAATACTGCTGACAAGAAAGATTCACAAGGTCTTTGTTTTATTGGAAAAGTTAAACTACCTGTGTTTTTGCAGCAACAGTTAAAACCAAAAGAAGGACATATTTTAGAAGTTAAAAATGAACATGCAACTTTTATCTATCCGGATAACGAACTAAAAACACTGGTTAAACCCTTTCTTTTGGAACCCCAAATAGGTAAGGTAGTTGGAACCCATCAAGGCGCTCATTATTTTACAGTAGGTCAGCGAAAGGGGCTGCAAGTCGGAGGAACTCCTGAAGCACTATTTGTAATTGGCGTAGACACGAGCAAAAACATTGTTTATACTGGGCAAGGCACAAATCACAAAGGATTGTATCGGAAAGGCTTATTCGTGAAAAATGAAGAAATTCATTGGGTTAGGCCCGACCTTACAATGACAATAGGTGACACAAGAACCTATAGGGGACGCATTCGTTATCGACAAGAGCTACAAGAGTTAATCCTTCATAAAAAGAAAGACGGGTTGTTTATTATTTTCACAGAGATACAACGAGGAATTACTCCTGGCCAATTTGTAGCTTGGTATGATAATAACGAACTGCTTGGAAGCGGGGTAATTGATGCCTAATAATAAACCTATTATTCATCTCTACTTTTAAAGTATTTTAGACGCAAAGGAAATGCAGATATCCGAACCTCTTTAGTTTCATAGTTTTAGCAATATAATATTGACTTTGTATTAAATGGACATTCTCATTACTACCAAAGAGGAGAATTAAATAGAATCAAAGATATCATTTCTGAAGGGGTCTAATAAAACTCCTTGTGCAATGGAATTAGGACTTGAGTTAAATTATGAACCTTGAAAAAAAACTTTTACAAAAGACACTTTAAATAACAGTGCGGAAGAATAATTTATTTTATATCACCAATTAACATTTCACTTAAATATATTTGTAAAAATATTTAGAATGCGTTTTATAATCATCCTCTTATTACTTAGCTCTACTCTAACTTATTCTCAAGTAGTTGACCGTTACAATTTTGTACAACGACCAACTGAAAACGGAGTAACCATAGCTTGGCGAACTTCATCGCTCAGCACAGGAGCTATTGAATGGGGCACTGATGCGTTTAATCTAAACAATACTTTAACTGAATCCGGAGCAACTCAAAAACATTATTTTGACATTTCTGGACTTACTCCAAATACAAAATACTACTACCAAACATATACAGATGGAGGGTTTACTTCCGCGTTGGATTTTTTCTATACCGCCAAAACAGCCGCTTCTGAAAAAATATCATTTTTACATTATGGAGATTGCGGTTATAATAATACGGTTCAAAACAATATTGCTGCACTTATGATTGGAGATAGCACTGAATTTGGAATTGTAGCAGGAGATGTTGATCAAGGAACAGGAGATAATTATGATGAAGTGTTTTTTGGTCCTTATACGGATTTAATGAAAAACGCTTGTCAATATACATGTATTGGAAACCATGACACCTATGCTGATGATGCAGCAACTTACTTGGATGCTTTTTATCTTCCGACAAACAATCCTACTCAATCTGAAAGATATTATTCTTTCACTTGGGGAAATTCAAAATTTATATGTTTGGATGCCAACATAGATTATTCCATTGGCTCCGATCAACACAATTGGATGCTGGAAGAATTACAATGCAATGACAGACAATGGTTATTTATGTTTTTTCATCAACCCCCTTGGACAAACGCCTGGAGTGCTGACTACTATATCCCTTTTACCACTTATTATCTTTACCAAGGAAACGAAGATATGCGAACAGACCTGGTTCCTTACTTTGAGCAGTACAATGTAGACTTTGTTCTAAATGGACATTCTCATTGCTACCAAAGGGGTGAATTAAATGGAGTTAAATATATAATATCGGGAGGTGCTGGTGCATCTTCACTTGATTTCAACACAAATAGCAATTCTCCAAATATTGACACTGAAATTTATACGAACCAATACGTTCGATTTAATATTGAAGGAGATACAGCTACCTATTTAGCTATAGATATAAATGATGTTGTTATCGACTCCGTTACAACCATTAAATCCTTCGCTCCTATTCGACCTGAAATATCTCTAAATAATTTAAGCTTAGAAAGCTCTATTGGAAACAGCTATATGTGGTTTTTAGACGGAATACAAATTACGGGTGCAGCAAATCAAACCTACATCCCTACTTCCAATGGAACTTATGAAGTAACGACAACAAATCAATATGGCTGTACATTTACATCGGATCCATTTGAATACAACTTGTTAAACATGGCTGAAATTGATTTAAATAACTTGTCAATTTACCCAAACCCTACTAATAATTTCCTGCAAATAACAGGAAGCTACCCAAACTATTTTGGGGTTTTAGAATTTAGCATACTGGATGGTAAAGGGAAAACTATTTCTAAATACAATATTGAAATAGAAAGCAATTTGAACCACACTATTGACTTAAGTAGTTATTCAAACGGGATATATTCGGTTAGAATTCTTAGCGCATCTTCTATTAAAATAGTTAAGCTTATTAAGCAATAAGATTACACTATCTATTTGTAATTTTTAATACAGCATAAACTAACAGAAGTAAAATCCCTAATCCTAGAAGGGAAATACCAAACAACAACATCAATTTATTATTTTCTTGATTACCCAATTTTCCTCCTACATTTTCAATAACACTTTCAATAACTATATCATTTTCAATCTTTTTATATAGTGGCTGCACTATAAGTGTGTCCTCCAAATTATGTATCAGTTTTACCTGAGCAGTATCACCATCACTCCATTTTACAAACTGCCACTCTTCACTTTCAATAGCTTTTATAGGCAAAGGAATATCCTTATAATATATTCCTTCAAATGGTAGTTTTAGAGGGTAATTTCCGTTAACAATGATACTACCTGTGTCTCCTACTATTTTTAAAGTGTACATCCCTTTCGGAGCTAATAGCTTAACCATTTCAGGTCTTAAATGTCGATGCCGCAATTTTGCATACATTCTAAAATGAGCAACTTTTTCTAACCATACTTCTTCAGATAAAGGTACTCTTCTCAAATGAGGCGGAAGCAATTTTCCATCCCTAGGTAATTCATTTTTATAAATCTCTTCTAGTTTATCTACTGCAGCAATTATGGTGTCTCTATGAATTGCTGTATTCATTAAGTGAGCCATCTGATTAATGAAATCATTCTTAAACTGTTCGTTCTGCATTAATTTACGTAAGTAGAACGTACTCCATTCAGGGTTAAACCAATCCGTTCGTTTAGAACTTAAACATTTCGCTAAATATTTTTGGGAAGCTGTTCCGAAACTCAAATCTGTATCGTATAAAATCATTCTAAATTTTCCATCTAAATCTTTGGAATTCCAATACCGTATATTACCTCTAGAATCTGTATTGTTTAAATAAATCTGAAAAACACGAAAGTTAATGTAGTTCCTAATGTCTAACATAGTTTTGGCTTTTTCATAAGCGGCGTTGTCCATTGTGTCCAAACGCATAAACCAATTATACATTTTCATGTAATCAGAGCTATTCCCATGCTGTCTAACCCATCTCCCCATAATTATACTTGAACTATCCTTGTTCGCCCCATGATTTTCGAATAAGTAGTGTTCATTAACTTTTTCACGAAGGTTATACAATCCCCAGTATTGGCCATTTAAAAACAATTGGATAGGTTGATATGCCATAAAATCTAACCCCATATTTCTTGCTAAATAAGCATTTAAAACATCTTTAAAACGGGAACCGTTATAATCATTTCCAGATGTTCGTATAACTAATTGTTTAAATTCCGAGATGTCTTTTTGAGGGAATATTTTATGCTGGAAACGGCTGGTTCCATATTCACTACGGGCTATTATTTTCATCGACTTATCTGGCAGTCTTCTCGTAGATTCACCAAATATTTTAATTCCACATTTTTGATTAAATCCTTCTTGGTTATTTGTATCCAAATAAATTATATGTATTGGTCTCTCCCATTTTTTTTGATAATTTGCGTTAGACCAATGGCCCGTTGTGTCTATATAGACTTGGCTGCCTAAAGCGTATATCCCTTTTTCTTTATCCCAAAAATAGTCTTCATCAACACCGATGGATAGTATTGGAAGTTTTGTTTCAAAGTTTAAAATATAAGTCCTCGAAATAAGCGTATCAATTGAATCCCCCTCAAAAACAGGTTTTATTTTCAAAAATGTGCTTTTGGAAATTTCAATTGGTTTAGAAAAACGTTTAGATGGCTTACTTCCATCAATCGAATAATATGCTTTTGTAAAATCACCTTTTATTTCTACTGAAATTGATGCATCGTATTTGCCAGATCTATGTGATACTTCAACGATCTGTCCAAAAATGACCGTTGAAATCATTAATAATAGAAGTAAACTAGGGTAACGCATTAAACGAATATAAATAGGAAGCAAGGAGCAATCACCTAAGGTTTTAAAAGTTATACATACTACTCTTTTAATTAATTAAAATTCCTTAAAAACTTTGTTTTAACCTTTTATCCGTATTTCCTTTTTACCTATAGCTATGACAGTTAAATTTGCAGACACAAATTATTACACATGAAAGTAAGACAAATCTTAATAATCGTCTCTTCAATCATTTTACTCATCTTCATGTCTCTTTTATACAAGATGGGCGAAAGCAATGGAATTAACTACGGTGAAGCCAATGCTGAGAAAATCAGAGCTGATAGAAAAAAATCAGACGATAACATGAATGGTTCTGTTCAATTTAAAAGTGTTACAGCATCGTATATTTCAAACGACAGCATACTTTCCACTATAAAAGGGTATGGAAGAGTCGTTTCCACATCCACTATAAGTGTATCAGCAGAAGTGCAGGGTAAAATAACTTCTGCCATCACTTTGAAAAAAGGAATCCATTTTAAGCAAGGACAAACCTTATTTACTTTAAATAGTTCGGATGCAACATTAGCACTAAAAGCAAGGAAAAGTGGTTTTTTGGCTTTATTAACAAGCATATTACCCGACATGAAGGTGGATTTTCCAGAAAGATTCAATACGTGGAACAACTTTTACAAAGATCTTAAGGTGAATGAACCTATCTCTCATTTCCCCAACTTTACTTCATTAAAGGAAAAGAATTTTATTATCTCAAGAAAAATTCTGACAGAGTATTACCAAATTAAAAGTGATGAAGAACAGTTAAAAAAATATTCTATTTCAGCACCATTTGACGGTAGCATTATTGAGGCTTTTACAGATGTTGGCGCAATTGTTAATCCTGGATTAGCGGTATTAAGCATTATCAGAGATAATACAATGGAAATTGAAATTCCAATTGCTACCGAAAAAATTAATCAATTGGCCATAGGTTCTGCCGTAACGCTTGTAGATAACAATTATAAATCTTTTGAAGGAAAAGTTATTCGAATTGGAGATTATATAAATCAGCAAACGCAAACTGTTCCAGTTTTTGTAAACATTATAAGCCAAACAGATGGTCTATACAATGGAATGTATTTAGATGCAAACATAACTGGTAATGGCTATGAAAATGTTGTTGAAATACCCAGAAAGGCGCTAATTAGAAAAAATGAAGTCTACATTGTGGAAAAAGACAGTGCTCTATCTGCTTTAAAAGTTAAAGTAATTGACTACAAAGAAAACACAGTAACTGTTTCAGGAATCCCAAATAATTCTAATGTTGTTATTGAATCGGTTGTAAATATTAATGAAGGTGATAAAGTTGTAATTAGAAAGTAGAATAATGAGAAAATTTATTGCCTTTTTCATAAAGTACCCCATTTGGTCAAACGCTATTCTGATTGTTACAGCTATGGCTGGCTTATTAAGTTTATTTACAATGCACAGGTCATTCTTTCCTGAACTGGAACCGAATAGGATTTATGTAAATGTTGCTTATCCTGGTGCCTCTGCTGAAGAAATTGAAAAAGGTATTACTACGCGAATTGAAGAAGCGCTTGTTGGCTTGGAAGGAATAAAAGAGACATCATCGACATCCTCTGAGAATCTTTCTAACATAAACATTGAAGCTTACGAAGGCACAGATTTAAATGAATTACTGCAAGATGTGAAAAATGCTGTAGACGGGATTAACTCAATGCCTGCAGGAGCCGAACGCCCTATTGTTTATGCCCAAAAAGCCCGAGGAATGGGCAGTTTAGGAGGAACCGTTGGCTTTGTTTCCCTTCATGGTCCAGATGACTTAGAACAACTAAAAATAGTTGCAGATAAGATTGAGCAGGACATGCTTTCTTCCAAAAAGCTCTCGCAAATAGAAGTCATTGGTTACCCTCCTCAAATTATAGCCATCGATATAAGAGAAAACGATTTGTTGCGATATGGAATCTCATTCGAACAAATATCAAGTATAGTGCGTTCAAGTAACCTTGATATTTCTGGAGGCTCTATAAAATCGAATAAAGAAGAACTCTATATCCGCTCGATGAGTAAATCTACGGATCCAGATGTAATAAAAGAATATGTTATTCGAGCACTCCCAGATGGTCAACTTATAAGATTGAAAGATGTAGCAGATGTTAATTTTGAGTTCTCAGACATACCCCTTAAAGCCTACGTAAATGGTGAAAGAAGCATTACATTCGTAATTAAAAAACTAGGAAGCGAGGATATCAAAAGTATATCGGATTACATAAAAGGTTATGTGTCTGAATTTAATAATGAAGGGAATGGATTTGAAATGCAGACACTATTTATGTTTAGTGACATGCTAGATCAAAGAATAGATATGCTTACCTCTAACCTATTTTTAGGACTTATTCTAGTTTGTATTGTATTAGGGTTTTTCCTTAGTCTGAGACTATCACTTTGGGTCGCTTTTGGCATTCCATTCTCCATGATCGGAATGTTTGCCCTTGGCGCTCTATACGGAATGACAATAAATATGATTTCATTATTTGGGATGATATTGGTTGTTGGAATACTAGTAGATGATGGAATTGTAATAGCCGAAAACATCTATTCGCATTTCGAAAGGGGAAAATCTCCCATGAAAGCTGCATTGGATGGAACAATGGAAGTTTTATCCTCTGTTTTCACATCTGTATTAACAACAATCGTCGCTTTCGGATTCTTATTGTTTGTTGGGGGTGACATGGCTATGATGGAAGAAATGGCATTTAGTGTTATTGGTTGTTTAATTTTTTCATTAATTGAAGCATTTTTGATATTACCTGCACACCTTTCTCACAAGCACACGCTAGAACCAAGTAATAACAAAGGATATAAAAGGATTCGAGCCAAAATTAATAAGGGTATCGATAAAGTTAGAAATGGGTATGAAAAATTAGTGAATCGTTTTACTAAATGGTATAGAGTAACCGTTTTTGGACCAATGATTTTTATTATTGTTATTATTGGACTTACCATTTCTGGGATAATTAAAACAGCATTTTACCCACACATTCCATTTGATAATGTTGGAATCGACATAGCATTTAAGCCAGGGGATAGAGAAGATCAAACCGAAGATTTCTTATGGTATTTAGATAGTATTGTTTCTGCTTACGGAAATGAATTAATAGAAACATTTGGGGATACAATAATTACATACAATTCGCTTAACTTAGGTTCTACCGAAAGAATTGGTGAACGAGGAAGTCATTGTGGAAATATTAGAGTTTCTGTTAAAGAAAATAACTTTATCTCAACACTTGAAATTTCTGCGAGGCTAAAGGAAAAGATTAATAAAGACTCATTGTCAAAACTTGAAAAATTCTCAATTGGGGGTGAAACTCCTTTTGGAAAGGACATTTCATTATCACTTCAAAGTGAAGACGGTGAACAATTAAATTTAGCTACAAAATGGTTGTTGGTTAACATAAAGGCCCTTCCCGATGTGAAAGACATTAACGACAATGCTGGTCTTGGATTAAGAGAAATTCATCTAACCCTAAAACCGAAAGCATTTATGTTAGGGTTAAATGAATCATCCATTTTAACGCAAATTCGACAAGGTTTCTTTGGTCAAGAGATACAGAGAGTAATTATTGGAAGGGACGAAGTTAAACTTTGGACCAGATACCCTTTACAAGATAGAAATTCCATTGGTGATTTGGAAGATTTAAGAATTAAAATAGCTAACGGACAAGAGTT
Source organism: uncultured Flavobacteriales bacterium (assembly GCA_963926405.1). GTDB lineage: Bacteria > Bacteroidota > Bacteroidia > Flavobacteriales_D > Parvicellaceae > CALSMU01. The sequence continues at coordinate 3,280 of CAWUXI010000005.1, read as the reverse complement.
TCCACTAAACGATTTAGTGGACTACGAAATAAAAAGAGGTAAAGTATCTATCCGTCATATAAATGGAAAACAAGAAGTTAGAGTTTTTGGAAGTCTGTATAATGGTGAATTATCTTCTGTTATTAACGCAGATATAAAAAGAGAATACTTGGACCGTATACAAGAATACTTTCCAAAAGTAGACTACCAGATAAAAGGGCAAGCTGAAAAAGCTGCAGATTCTGCTGGAAGATTAGGAATAGCATTTGGATTAGGAGTTTTTCTAATTCTAATTATCCTGTCACTTAACTTCTCGTCTTTCTACCAAGCAAGGTTAATTATGATGGTAATCCCTGTAGGAATAGTTAGCGCCATTTTAGGTCATGGAATTGTTGGAATTCCGTTTTCAATCTTTAGCTTTTGGGGTATTATAGCATTAGTAGGAATATTGGTAAATGATGCGGTTGTAATGTTGGATCAATACAATAGAAATTTGAAAACTGGTATGAATCCAGAAGATGCTGGAGTTGCAGCAGGAAAATCTAGATTTAGGGCTATTATTCTAACATCACTTACCACTGTAGTAGGTTTATTTCCTCTGATATATCTAGAAACAAGCTTCCAAGCCCAGTTTTTAATACCAATGGCTATATCTGTAGCTTATGGAGTGCTGTTTGGAACATTAATTCTGTTGTTTTTCTTCCCTCCACTTTTGAGATATTTCGCAGACATTCGTAGAGCCAGATGGTGGTTATGGAGAGGCGGCCCATCTGCACCATCTAGAATTGAAGTGGAACCTATTACCAAACATATAAATAGAGTTGCTGAAATGGGGAACATAGATGATTCTGACAATCAATTAAAAAGAGAAGATGTTTAAATCAATTACAATGAGAATTTTAAAAACATACTTCCTACTGCTATTGATTATTTGTTTTTGTAGCAATATAATAGCACAAGATTCCTTATCACTTTTAGATGCAATTCAGATTGGGCTAAAGAAAAACTTTGATATTCAAATCTCAGCCAAAAACATTGAAGCCAATAAATTGCAAAACACATGGGGTCAAGCAGGGAGATATCCGAGCGTTGATTTGAATATTCAACAAGGAAACAGTATTTCAGACCAAAGCAACAATCCTTTATCTATTGTTCAACAATTAATATATCAAAACTCCATTCAAGGTGCCGCTAATTTAAATTGGGTGCTGTTTAACGGATTCAGAGTCAAAGCAAATAAAATAAAATTAAATAACCTTGAAGCTCAAAGCGAAGGAAATGCTACATTGGTTATTGAGAACACAATTCAAGGTATTATACTTTCTTACTACAGTTCCAACCTTCAAAAAGAAAAAATGGATCTTTTGAAAAATGTATTAAAACTTTCAAGAGATAAATACTTGCATGAAAAAGAAAAAGGAGAAATGGGTTTTGCTACAACCGTAGACCAATTGCAATTCGAATCAGCCTATTTATCTGATTCTTCAGCCATTATTATGCAAGAGTTAGCCTATAAAAACACAATCAAAAACCTAAACCTATTTTTGGGGGTTGACATCAATTTAAAATGGAATTTGACTGACAAATTACTTCCTGAAAATACAATTTATAATTATGAGGAATTAGAATCCAAAATGCTTGGAAATAATGCCAATATTAAAAATCAGATAGTAAATATTGAGCTACTAAAACAAGATGTTTCTTTAGCCAAAGCATCCATGTTTCCTGTTGTATCTTTTAATTCTGGAGCAAGCTACAATACAAGTAGGCTTCAAATTAATGACTTTCCAATGCCAGGGGTAAATACCTCAAACACAGCAAACATTAATTATTTTGCAAACTTCACCGTAGGTTTTAAAATTTTTGATGGAGGAAAAGTTAAACGTGCAATACAAGCTGTTCAAATTCAAGAAGATATAACGAATTTAAACATGGACAAATTGAAGCACCAGTTAACTCAAGAATTATCAAGCCACTATGAAATTTACAATACACGAATAGCAATTTTTGAAGTAAACCTAAAATCCTTTGCTGTTGCAAAAAGAAGTTTTGAAATCGCTCAATTACGAAAAAATGCTGGGATAATTAATTCGTTCGATTTACGTAACATAGAAATGGTTTACTTGCAAACAGGAACAGCTTTATTTGAAGCAATCTATAACATTCAAGAATCTAAGATTAACCTTACTAGATTGACTGGAGGGATTATAGATACCCAAGATTAAATCTATTTCTCAATTATTATTTTAGTACTTTCATTTATGTAAGGATAAATTTCATCCACATCATTCCGCTTTAATGAAATACAACCCCAAGTCCAATTGTTGGGGACTAGGCAATTTTATTGAGGAATCAGTTCTTGCGATAAAAGAGACAACAAAGATGGTTTGATGTTCAAAACTATGGGAAGTAATCAGGAAACTTCCTCTAGCCCTACCGATAGTTATCGGTAGGGCTCATCATTTTTTTTTTGACAAAAAAAACGAAGCAAAAAAAAGTCAAGGCTGCCAGCGAAAAACTACCGCACTCTTCATCAATGATAAGTGCGGCTTTACTCATTTTTTTCTATTGTTTTTAAAAGGAATTCGTGAGATCGCTACGCTAAGTTCCAGTCTTTCTAATCATTCATTTTGATTTCAGTAGCTTTCCTCTGAAGGCCGGGGTTAATTTGTGCTATTGTTTATGTTTTGAGAGTTACTTTAACTTCCTTCCTGTTGCCCCTTGATTGAAAACCGGTTACTGTTTTTTAGTTCCCGGCATTAGCAAATGTTCTTAATAATTTCATCCGCAATGAGCGTCAGAATGACAAGCTGTTTGAGAGAGGAACGAACGAGTTCTTGTCATTTAGCGAAGAGGAATAGAAATTATAAGTTTATTTGCGTAGCCTAGATTTTTTTGTCTACTTTTTTCATCAATGGAAAAAAGTAGAAGCCAGGCGGCTTGAGCGAAAACCTCAATATTCCATAAACGTTGAATATTAAATTGCAGTTACTCCCCAACTTTTAGTATTGCCCCCTTTTATTAGACAATATATTAATAGCGTCTATTTTATTGTCACATGATTGTTCATTTAGACTCAATGCAAAACAAAATAAAGACAGTATGCGATGTTTCATTGTGACACTAAGCTAAGTAATCACTTAAACATATAAAAAGAAGATTATTATTCGTCAAACAGCAACTATTATCTGTACACTCGCTAAATAAATATAGTATGCTTGCATAACTTTTCTTATCTTTAGTATGCTTGCATAACAAATTTTAATTATATTCGTATTCCGTGTGGGAAAAAAAAGAAATG
>CAWUXI010000004.1:0-31873 GCA_963926405.1 uncultured Flavobacteriales bacterium | reverse complement strand
TAATTTCATCAATCTCCTTATTATCAACAACTCCTACCGCCCAAGCCAATGCTTCTTTCTCAATAATTGGCCTTAATTCATACCGCTTCTTTTTAGTTAGGATTTTTGAATCATTTAGCATCTCATTTCGAAAACTTGAAGGAAGAATTACTGCCGCCGCAACAACTGGACCTGCCAAGCAACCTCGACCTGCTTCATCACAACCTGCTTCAAGTTTATCCTTAGTATGACATATTTCTAACACCTAAGCAGAGACAATTGGGTCAATAAAAAGGTTCTTCATACTCACTTTTTCTCCAATTATTCTTGGCAATTCATCAATAGCAACTCTTTCTTGAGACATTGTATCTCTTTCTCGAATCGTTACCGTATTATCATCTAATGTTTGATGATCAACCGTTATGCAATATGGCGTTCCAATTGCATCTTGACGCCTATACCTTTTACCTATCGAATCTTTCTCTTCATAGGCACAGATATGATCGTACTGCAAAGTCTTCATTATCTCTCTTGCTTTTTCAGGCAAGCCATCCTTTTTCACCAGAGGCAATACAGCAGCCTTGGTTGGCGCTAAAGCTGGCGGAATATTCAACACTACTCTCTCTGAACCATCTTCTAGTTTTTCTTCATTAAATGAGCTTGACAAAACAGCTAAAAACATCCTATCCAACCCTATGGATGTTTCCACAACATATGGAACATAGCTTTCATTGTCCTCATTATCAAAATAGCGCAATTTCTTTCCTGAAAACTCTTCGTGCTTGCTCAAATCAAAATCTGTTCTGGAGTGAATTCCTTCCAGTTCTTTAAATCCAATCGGAAAATTAAATTCAATATCAGTAGCTGCATCTGCATAGTGAGCCATTTTTAAGTGATCATGGAAGCGGTAATTATCACTTCCTAAATTTAATGCTTTATGCCATTTTATGCGGGCCTCTTTCCAGTGCTCATACCATTTTTTTTGTGTTCCTGGTTTTACAAAAAATTGCATCTCCATTTGCTCAAACTCCCGCATTCTGAATATAAACTGGCGAGCTACTATTTCATTTCTAAATGCCTTCCCTATTTGGGCAATCCCAAAAGGAATTTTCATTCTGCCAGTTTTCTGAACATTTAAATAATTGACAAAAATGCCTTGAGCTGTTTCTGGACGCAAATAAATTGTGGAAGCGTCTCCTGCAACAGAACCCATCTCAGTTCCAAACATGAGGTTAAACTGTCGCACTTCAGTCCAATTTGAGGAGCCACTAACAGGACACACAATCCCTAAATCCTCTATTAAGCTCTTAAACCCATCTAAATCTTCGTTTACTTGAACGGCTTTTAATTGCGCTTCAATCTTTTCAATCTCAGCGATTCTTCTTAAAACATTTGGATTTGTGTTTCTGAACTCACCTTCATTGAATGCGTCTCCAAAACGCTTTTTAGCCTTTGTAATGTCCTTGTTTATTTTACCCTCTATTTTAGCTATGTGATCTTCAACCAGAACATCTGCCCTATACCTCTTTTTTGAGTCTTTATTATCAATCAAAGGATCATTAAAAGCATCAACATGGCCCGAAGCTTTCCATGTTTTTGGATGCATAAAAATAGCAGCATCTAGACCGACAATATTTTCGTTCATTTGAACCATCGCAGTCCACCAATACTTTTTTATGTTGTTTTTTAATTCGACACCATTTTGAGCATAATCATACGTTGCACTCAACCCATCATATATTTCACTACTGGGAAAAACAAATCCAAACTCTTTTGCATGTGAAACAACTTTTTTAAAAATATCCTCGTTTGATGCCATCTTCTCTTCTTATGATTAAGTTGGCAAAGATATTATTAATGTAGAAGTATTACCCAAACCATTTTAAATTTTCTACTTTGGACTGCTTTTTGAACATTAGCAGATAAAATAATATTATGAAAAATTTCATTACAATATGCTCAATATCATTAATTATGACGGGCTGCTCTGCAAAAAAAGCAACAACAGAAACTGCTGAAACAAATGCTGAAAAAGAAAGAACAGCGGAAATAATAAGTGAAGGCTATATGCAGGCAGTAGTGGAGGACAAAACAAAAAGCGGCTGTGGATTTGTAATAAAAAACATCAATACTCAAGAGTATTTACTTCCCAACAATTTGGAAGAAGAATACAAACAAGATGGGCTTAAGGTTTGGCTAAAATGTAGACCGATTCGCCCAGCACAAGGAAGCTGCACAATTGGAAATCCAACAACAATTGAAGAAATAAAAATTATTGAATAATAACAAAGAGCAATAAATAGCTCGCTTTTTTGACTTATAATTTACTATTATTTAACCCAAACCTTGTATGCTTTTTTAAAGTTTGAATTATTTACATTGATTATAGGAGAGTTCTAATAACCTGCTGAAAAATCACTTAAATCTAACTGGTAATTTAAATCTTTTCCGAACCCAACACACAATACGATAAAGCAATATTCCCATATTTATGCTACCTAAACCATCATCTATTAGGAGCATATGTTCCTACCTATTATAATATCCAAGCGAAACCAGAAGTTTGGCACAATTCACACCACCTTATACCAGCATGATTTGTATTATCTACATTAACACTATGGTACCTCACGATAGAATTATGAATTGAAAACTCCCGATAATTAGCCATAAACATAAATGCCTCTAGCACCGCGTCTAACTTGACAGATTTGCCAGGCTGAGTAATATTTTCCAATCCTTCCGTGACACCTCTATCATATGATGTTGCCTGATCTTTTTTATTCCTACTCCTATTCAATCCACTCAAAGTTAGGACTACAACACTAAGCTTGTTTTAGTCACGTAAAAGAAAACACTTAAACAAGAAAACAAGACGTTCGTGTCTTTTATTTTATATATTTACATCAACCAAACACATAAATAACTTAAACCTTTATGAAATTTTTTACTCACTTTACAACGTTATTACTGAGCGGAATGGCGCTATCTTCATCAGCTCAAAAAACGCCAAGCAACCAACTTTCACAGGGAAACCAAGCGGCAACACCAACACTAAGTGTTCTTCCCGTGGTATTCCATGGAGAAACAGAAGTTTTAAGGAATTATATTCCCGACCCTAGTGCTCCTAACCCTATTACAAAAACTAAAAAAGTAGGATACCACCCTAAAGCTGGATGGCCTGTAAACGAATATGATTATACAGATGCTTTGCCTGTTGGAATGGATCCAGTTCACCAAAAGGACTATGCTCCTTTAGTCTCAAATAAATCTCTTGGTGTAAACCTTGTTGGTATGCCTGGCGTAACAAGCCCTGCTGACCCAAGTTTAGATGTTGGACCTAATCATGTTATACAAATGATAAATGGAACTGGAGGGTCAACCTTTAAAATATGGGATAAGAGTGGAAATGTAATTCAAAACTCAACGACATTTGATAACTTTATGAATTCAGCAAGTTTAAATGGAAACCCAGGATGGGGTGGCGCTGGAGATCCAATTGTAATTTACGACCAAAGAGCTGACAGATGGCTTTTAACTGAGTTTTCTTCTTCAGGTAATAATCTTTACGTAGCAGTTTCGACTACAGCAGACCCTACTGGATCTTATTATACATATACGATCAATATGCCTTCTTTCCCAGATTATCCAAAATATTCAGTTTGGGAAAATGAATATGTTATTACGGCAAACTTAGGTTCATCGGATATTGTCGCTCTTCCTAGGGCAGATATGTTAGCAGGTGTTTCTACCAATGCTCAAAAATTTACACAAGCAAATTTTGGAACTATCGGTTTTCAAGCTTCTACACCTGTAAATATGGACGGAACAACATTACCCCCTGCCGGAACTCCTTCAATGGTCATGAGAATGACTGATGATGCATGGAATGGAGCTAGCGCTGATGCATTAGAAATTTGGGAACTTGATATCGATTGGGCTACCCCAAGCAACAGTTCATTTACATTAACATCCACTTTAGGCGTCAGTTCATTTGATTCGGGCTTATGTGGTTATACTTCTTTTCAATGTATTCCTCAACCGGGAACAAATACTATATTAGATCCATTAAGAGAATTATTAATGAACAGAATTCATTATAGAAATTTTGGAACACACGAATCTATCGTATGCTGCCATTCAATTGATTTAGACGGCAACGATTGGGCAGGTATAAGATGGTACGAACTGAGAAGATCAGGTGGTACTAGTGGTACTTGGTCAATTTACCAAGAAGGTACTTACTCCCCCGATTCTGATCACAGATGGATGCCAACTATCGGATTGTCTGCAACAGGAAATATTGGTCTTGCTTACAATGTTTCAAGCAGCTCTACTTTCCCATCTTTAAGATACACCGGACGTAAGGAATGCGACCCATTAGGAACAATGACTGAAAGTGAAACTATAATTGTTGCTGGAACACAATCTAACGGAAGTAACAGGTGGGGAGATTACAACGCCTTAGGCCTTGACCCTACCGATGGTGAAACCTTTTGGATGACAGGGATGTACGGAAACAGTAAAACTAGAGTTGCTGCTTTTGATATAGGCTCTTGTTCTCCTAGTGTTCAATTTGGTAACTCAGCATATGATGTAAGCGAAGCGGATGCAAGCACTGCAAACGGATGCTTAGATTATTACACATTAAACATTCCTATTTCGATTGGAGTTGACCCTTCTCAAGCTTCTGATGTTGCCGTATCTGTTACAGGAGGAACAGCAACCCAAGCTTTGGATTATGACATCTTTAATACCTCTTTTACTTTTAGTGGCTCAACACTATCTGGATCAGTAGAGATTAGAGTATATAATGATAACTATATTGAAGGAGATGAAACAATTACTTTGGACTATGCATTAAATCCGAATGGCGGTAATGCTGGAAACGGTGTAATTAACCAAACCGTTATTGTTACAATAAATGATGATGATTTAGCGCCTGGTTCAATGACTTCTTCCAGTGTAATTTTTACTGAAGATTTTGAATCTGGATTTGGGGGGTTTACAACAAACAACCCATCAGGAGATACCCCATGGCAAATAGGAGATGCTGCTACTGCTTCATCTGGAGCTTATGTAGTACCAACCTCTAATGCAACACAATTTGCATGGATTAATGATGATGACTGCGACTGTAATCAAAATGACGTTGATTTAACTTTCCCTAGCATTGACTTAACAGGATATACCGGTGCAACTGTTTCATTTGAAGCATATTACCAAGGGCTTGAGTGGCAAGCTAACGTGGAAAAAGCGGAATTAAGAGTCTCTGTTAATGGTGGAGGTTTTACTTTAATTAGTGAGCTTGACCAAAGTGGAGGGTGGACTACAAACACCTTTGATGTATCTCCATATATTGGAAACAACAATGTTGTTTTTGCAATAAACTATAGTGATGCTGGTGGTTGGCTTTATGGATGTACTATTGACAATGTTGTAATAGAAGGAATCAATCCTTTATCCATTCAAACTGCAATTAATACTGGAACGCAAACAGCTGCTAATTTAGGCCCTAACGCTACAGTTCATTTCTTTGATGCTGCAACTGATAACATTATGCTGACTATTGCAAACACAACTAGTTTTGACTACGGGTGCGTTGTTGTAGAAGTTGACAGAGACGGTTCGACTCCAACTACTGCTGCTTTTGCCAGTACAAATGCTGCTGACTACATACACTCTAAGTCGTATAAAGTTATACCTACAAATGTTAACGCAACGGGATCGTACGATATAACAATGTATTATGAAGAAGCAGAAGTTGCTGCTTGGGAAACATCTACGGGTAACTCTAGAACTAATTTAGAAGTTATAAAGGTTGCTGGAAACAACGCCATAGGCGATGTAAACCCGGGTAATTTTGGAACTTTCACTATTGATAATGTATTAGCTACAATGGCTAGTTATAATTCAGATCTTACGTTCACTGCATCATTTACAAATGGTTTCTCTGGTTTTGGCTTAGGTGTTTATGCTACGGATGTGCCACAAACACCTGTTGCTAACTTTAATAATGGGCCATCCACAGTTTGTGAAGGGACCACCGTTAGCTTCAGTGATTTGACTAGTGGTGTTCCGACATCATGGGCTTGGGATTTTGGTGATGGCAATACTTCTACTGCCCAAAACCCTTCTAACACATATACAACAGCAGCAACTTATTCTGTTACTTTAATTTCTACAAATAGCTTTGGTAATGACTCTTATACCTCAACAATTACAGTTGTCGCTCCAACATCATCATCACAAACATTAAGCATTTGTGATGGAGAAAGCGTAACAGTAGGAACAAGTACTTACACAACGATTGGTACGTTTACTGATGTATTAACAAACAATGCTGGTTGTGATAGTACAGTTACAACGAACCTAACTGTGAATGCCTTGCCAACGGTTAACGCTGGAACAGATCAAACTTTATGTACTTATGGATCTGCAGTAACACTTTCTGGAAATCCAGCTGGTGGAATATTTAGTGGCTCTGGCGTTTCTGGAAGTAGTTTTGACCCTACATCTGTAGCGGCCGGTTCATACATTGTTACATATGCTTACACAGATGCTTCAAACTGTTCAGCTTCAGATGTTACAACTGTCACAGTTGACGCTTGTTCTGGAATAAATGAAGAACTATTACCGGGGGTATTGGTTTATCCAAACCCAAATAATGGAGAGTTTACATTAACGGGAGTTGAAACAGGTGTTAAATACGAAGTATTTAGTGCTGAAGGAAAATTAGTTCTAACGAACACCGTTACTTCACCTGTAGAATTAGTGAAGCTTGCAAAAGTAGCTGCAGGCAGTTACTTTATTACAACATTAAACAAGGATGGAGAAAAAGGGTCTATCCAGTTTTTCGTTGAGAGCAAGTAATTCAATTAACACCTATCAAAGCCCCATTTCCTGAAATAATAGGAAATGGGGCTTTTTTTATTTTCGCTTATAATAAGACAAAAAACGATCAAGTTCGCCTAAAATGACTTTTAGTTTACAGCAGAATTCAACTGCAAACAAATCCGTACCCGGCAACAAGGAATAAACATCAGGCTGGAGTAATTAATTCATTTTTTTTTCACTAGCACCTCAATTATCTTTCTCTGCTTTTGTGCCTAAAACAGTCCAATTAGTTAGCTGATAACATTACCATATTAGGAGTTTTGTCCAATCTATAAATAAGGTCTTCCATTTTATTATTGACAAAATCAAGAAATCCATAGGGAAGTTCTAATAAATCCTCTTTTTGTTTTATACTTTTACAGTTATGATTGAATTAGATGACAAATTAATATCCCTAGATTTATTTGAGAAGAAATTTGTATGCAACTTAACCGCTTGTAGAGGTATTTGTTGCATTGAAGGAGATTCTGGAGCTCCTCTTGAAATGGAAGAAATTGATATTCTTGAGGAATCTTTAGACAAAATAAAACCTTACATGCGTAAAGAAGGGATTGACGCCATTGATAAGCAAGGAGTTTTTTATATGGATGAATACAACGAACCTGTAACTTCTTTAGTCAATAATGGAGCATGTGCATTTGTTTACTTTGATGAAAACAATTCTACAAAGTGCTCAATAGAAAAAGCACACAGCGAAGGCAAACTTGACTTTAAAAAACCTATCTCTTGCCATTTATACCCAGTAAGGGTTACAAAATTAAGGAATTATGAGGCTATTAATTTTAATGACTGGGATATCTGTTCCGATGCTTGCACTCTTGGAGCTGAATTAAATGTAAAAGTTTACAAATTCTTAAAAGAGCCTATTATTAGAAAATGGGGAGAAAGGTTTTTTACTGAATTAGTTCAAATTGATAAAGAAATTGAAGATGAAAAGTTAAAAAAATAATTTTCCTTTTACGAAATATTATTTGGGGATTGCGCCTTTTTTCTTATACAATGTTTCGTTAAATCAGCCGAGGGCATATCGTTTATTGTTTTTAACACGCGAACAATGAAAACCCTTTTAATGTGTTAATAAATACTGAGCTAAATCCTTGTATTTTAGACATTCCAAAAGAAAGACAAAGAGTTTAATTAAAAAGACAAATTGTACATTTTGGAAGATGAATCGTTTTCCCTTGTTTTTAAAGGGATTAGGTGAGTTGTTAAATGGGAGTGTTGAAAACTTCAAAAATTGTGGATGAAATTACTTAGGAATAGGGAAGTTTTTTTTCAATTTTTGTACTCCTCAAACGAGGCTAGTAAAACGAAAATTTCTTAACGAAAAACTTAGGTTTTTCAAATAAAAGCAAAAAAACAACATTTTTTGCCTAGGAAACTTTTCACTCTACTAAAATGAGTTTGAGATATAAGAAAGTTAATATTACAACAATTAGAATTATGGAAAAAGAAACGAAAACAAAGGTTGAAGATGTGAATTTAAGCGAAGTATTGCCTGCTAACACTGAAATTCTTGAGCCAATTCTAAAGAATAATCCTAATAGATTTGTTTTGTTTCCAATTCAACATATGGACATTTGGGACATGTATAAAACACAGCAAGCAATGATTTGGACTGCTGAGGAATTAGACCTTGCCGCTGACAGAGTAGACTGGGAGGAAAAATTAAATGACGATGAACGTTTTTTCATTAAGCATGTTCTTGCATTCTTTGCAGCATCCGATGGAATCGTTAATGAAAATTTAGCGGAAAATTTCCTAAGCGAAGTTCAATATACTGAAGCTAAATTCTTTTACGGATTTCAAGTAATGATGGAAAATGTTCATTCAGAAACATATTCGTTATTAATTGACACGTACATAAAAGACGATAAAGAAAAAGATTACCTATTTAATGCAATAGAGACTTTCCCTCCCGTTAGAACAAAAGCTGATTGGGCAATGAAGTGGATAGACAACGGGTCGTATGCACAAAGATTAATTGCTTTTGCAGCAGTAGAAGGAATTTTCTTTTCTGGATCTTTTTGTTCAATTTATTGGTTAAAGAAAAGAGGGTTGATGCCAGGGCTTACATTTTCTAATGAGTTAATCTCAAGAGACGAAGGATTACATTGTGATTTTGCATGTTTACTCTACAACGACCACTTAGAAAATCAATTAAGCAAAGAAGAGGTTAAGGAGATCATATCCCAAGCTGTTGAAATTGAAAAAGAATTCGTTACTGAATCTCTTCCTGTTCGTTTAATTGGAATGAATTCAGATTTAATGAATCAATATATCGAGTTTGTTGCAGATAGACTTTTAGTTGAATTAGGGAACGAAAAAACATACAACGCAACTAACCCATTTGACTTTATGGATATGATTAACCTTCAAGGGAAATCTAACTTCTTCGAAAAAAGAGTTGGTGAATACCAAAAAGCAGGTGTGAAAAACGGAACAGAGGAAGGTGGTTCATTTAGCATGGACGCAGAATTTTAACATTTAACAATAAGATTAAGACATCGCTGGCCAGATAGAATGATTAATGGTTAGACAAAAGGAGATGTTCATTGAGAATAACAATATATAAAAGCACAGAATTAGGTATGTACGTAGTAAAAAGAGACGGAAGAAAAGAAGTTGTCAAGTTTGACAAAATCACAGCAAGAATTAAAAAATTGTGTTACGGGTTGAACGCATTAGTAGTTCCAGAAAAAGTCGCCATGCGTGTAATCGAAGGATTATACGATGGGGTAACCACAAGTGAATTAGATAACTTAGCTGCTGAAGTTGCCGCCACCAATACTATCTCGCATCCAGATTATGCTTTATTAGCATCTCGTATTGTAGTTTCAAACCTGCATAAAAACACGAAAAAATCTTTCACAGACACAATGGAAGATTTATACAACTACATAGATCCTAAGACAAACCAACCAGCACCTTTATTGTCTGACGATGTTTATAAAGCTATCAAGGACAATGCTGAGGTACTTGATTCTAATATTATTTACGATAGAGATTTTAGATATGATTTCTTTGGTGTTAAAACATTAGAAAGATCTTACTTATTAAAACTGAAAGGAGAAGTTGTCGAAAGACCTCAGCACATGTTAATGCGTGTTGCGATGGGAATTCACAAAACTGATATTGAAGCAGCTATTTCTACTTACAATTACATGAGTGAAGGTTGGTTTACCCACGCTACACCAACCTTATTTAATTCTGGCACACCTAAAGCGCAAATGTCATCTTGTTTCTTATTGAAAATGCAAGAAGATAGTATTGGCGGAATTTATGACACATTAAAACAATGTGCTCAGATTTCTCAATCTGCTGGGGGAATAGGATTGTCTATTCACGACATAAGAGCAACTGGATCATACATTAAAGGAACAAATGGAACTTCCAATGGAATTGTTCCTATGCTAAAAGTATTTAACGACACGGCTCGTTATGTTGATCAAGGTGGTGGAAAAAGAAAAGGATCTTTTGCTATCTATGTTGAGCCATGGCATGCAGATATTTTCTCCTTTTTAGACTTAAAAAAGAACACGGGTAAAGAAGAAGACAGAGCTAGAGATTTATTTTATGCGCTTTGGATTCCAGATTTATTCATGAAACGAGTAGAAGAAAAAGGAGAATGGACTTTAATGTGTCCAAATGAATGTCCTGGAATGTCTGACGTATATGGTGATGAGTTTGATGCTCTTTACCTTAAATATGAAAGCGAAGGAAAAGGGCGTAAAACTATTAAAGCGCAGGATTTATGGTTTAAAATATGTGAGTCTCAAATTGAAACAGGAACTCCATATATGTTATACAAAGATGCTGCAAACTCAAAATCAAATCAAAAGAACTTGGGAACAATTAAATCTTCAAACTTATGTACGGAGATTATGGAGTACACATCTGATGACGAAGTTGCAGTTTGTAACCTAGCTTCTATTGCACTGCCAAAATTTGTAGCTGAAGGGAAATTTGATCATGAAAAATTATTCGAAGTTGCATACAAAGTAACGAAGAATTTAGACTCTGTTATTGACCAAAATTATTATCCTATACCAGAAGCTCGTAATTCTAATATGCGTCACCGTCCAATTGGAATTGGTGTGCAAGGATTAGCAGATGCTTTTATTTTAATGCGTTTTCCTTTTGAATCTGAAGAAGCAAGAGCATTGAATAAAGAGATTTTTGAAACTATTTATTATGCAGCTCTAACAGCTTCAAAAGATTTAGCTATTGAAAATGGACCTTACGAAACTTGGAAAGGTTCTCCCATCTCTGAAGGTACAATGCAATTTGATATGTGGGGAGTTACTCCAACCGACAGATGGGAATGGAATGTATTGAAAGAAGAGGTAATGGAACATGGTGTAAGAAACTCATTATTGTTAGCACCGATGCCAACAGCTTCTACTGCTCAAATTCTTGGAAACAATGAGTGTTTCGAGCCTTACACTTCTAATATTTACACCAGACGTGTATTATCTGGAGAGTTTATCGTAGTAAATAAACATTTATTAAGAGACTTAGTAAAATTAGGTCTTTGGAATGATAGCTTGAAAAATCAATTGATGGGAGCGAATGGCTCTATTCAAAACATTAAGGGAATACCAGATAACATTAAGGCGCTGTACAAAACAGCTTGGGAAATTTCGCAAAAAACCATTTTAGACATGGCTGCTGATAGAGGTGCATATATCGATCAATCACAATCGTTAAACATCTTTATGGAGAATGCGAACTATGCTAAATTAACTTCAATGCACTTTTACGGATGGAAAGCCGGTTTAAAAACAGGAATGTATTACCTACGTACGAAAGCTGCTACTGATGCAATTAAATTCACATTAGACAAAGAAGCAATGGCACAACCAACCGCTAAAACGAAAGAAGAAAGAAAGGCGGAAATAGCTTGTTCTTTAGATGATCCTGAAAACTGTGAAATGTGTAGTGGATGATAAATAACTGCACATTGAAAACCAAAATGTGCTTTGGACGCTAATTCACAACAAACTAAAAAAAGCTACATCTTTCGATGTAGCTTTTTTTTTATGACTTATTTAGTAACAATAAACCCCTCTAATGAAGAAAAACAATATCTTTCGAATGTGAAAAAAGAAAACGATAAAATAGAAGAAGTAGACTTTAGTTATTTTGAAACTAAAGATACTTTGGAGTTTTCCAAAAAACTAAAAACACACGGAAACAAGGCTGCTGATGTTATGAAAAGGTTTGTTTCTAAAATGGGAACTGAAGCCAAAGAGACCCACGAAGCATCGAAAATTGTTGTTAAATTCTTGAAAGAAGGAAAAGTCAGCAAAGAAGAAGAACACGAACTAAAAACTCAAATCTATGATTTGTTTAAAATAGCAGGTATTGGTATTCCGTTTATGTTAATCCCAGGCTCAGCTTTATTAATGCCCTTTTTAATTAAACTGGCAAATAAGAAAGGAATTGATTTACTTCCATCTGCTTTTAAGAAAGAAGAGGGAAAGACACTTGACAATCTTGAAAAAAAATAATGCTCATTAATGAAAATTTTGCATTTCCGTTAACTTCTTGTAAACTCCTTTCTGGGAAATTAATTCTGAATGATTACCACGCTCAATGATTTCACCCTTCTCCATCACTAATATTTCATCAGCGTGTTGAATTGTAGACAACCTATGAGCAATGACTAAAGAAGTTCGGTTTTTCATTAAATTGGTCAAGGCATCTTGAACTAATCTTTCACTTTCTGTATCTAATGCGGAAGTAGCTTCATCCAAAATTAATATCGGAGGATTCTTTAATACAGCTCTCGCTATACTTAACCTTTGCCTCTGACCTCCAGATAATTTACCCCCACTATCTCCAATGTTGGTTTGGTATCCGTTTTCAAGCTGCTCAATAAACGCGTGAGCATTCGCAATTTTTGCAGCGCGGATAACCTCATCTTCCGTTGCTTTCTCCACGCCAAAAGCAATGTTGTTAAATACAGTATCATTAAACAAAATAGACTGCTGCGTAACAATCCCTAATTGATCTCTTAAACTCGTAAGAGTAACATTTTTGATGTTATTTCCATCAATAAAAATTTCTCCTTCTTCAATGTCGTAAAATCGAGGAAGTAAATCAGCTAACGTAGATTTTCCTGAACCTGATTGACCTACCAAAGCAATTGTTTTTCCCGCAGATAGTGTGAAGTCGACATTCTTTAAAACATATTCATTTTCGTATTTAAAGCTTACACCCTTATACTCAACATGTGATTTAAACAAATCCACGGTTTTTGCATTTGGCTGGTCAATAATTGACACTTCTTCCTCTGTAATTTCTTTTATCCTTGTTAAAGCCGAAATACCTCTACTTGCTTCATATATTGCTTTTGAAATTGCTTTAAATGGAGATATTAATTGCGAAAATAATACTAGGTAACCTATAAATAAATCGGGTTCTAGTGCGCCAGAAAAAACTAAATTTCCACCATATAGCAAGACACCTGTAGTAGAAACAATTCCTAAAAATTCACTTGAAGGAGATGCTAGATCCATTCTTCTATAGAATTTTATCATTATTCGGTACAACGAATAATTTTTCTCTTCGAAGCGCTTACGTGTTCTTTCTTCTGCATTAAATCCCTTAATAATTCTTAACCCACTCAAAGACTCTTCCACGGATGACAATAAGTTTCCTGCATTTTCTTGGCCTTGCTTTGCTTTTTTCTTTAAACCCCTACCGATTAAAGCAATTACCAAACCTGACAACGGTAAAAAGACAATAATAAAAATAGATAGTTTTGCATTAATTACAAATAAGGTTATTATGTAACCAATAATGTAAAAAGGATCTTTAAAAGCTGCGTTTATTGATGCCATTAAAGACAGCTCTACTTCCTTAACATCCGTAGTGAAACGTGACATTAAATCTCCTTTCTTTTCGTTACTGAAAAACGACAATTGCAAATTAAGTACTTTGTCGTGCAGCTTGCTTCTTAAATCCCTAGAAACTGCGTGCAATGCCAAAGATAGAAAAACAGAACTTAGGTAAGAGAATAGATTTTTAAACAGCACAACGACTACCAATGCAACACAAATTGTAACCAACACATAATACTTACCATGATTTACAACTATTGTGGCCATCAGGTAATTAATGTATTCTAGAATTCCTTCCTGCCCCACTATAACATCAGCTTCATATTTTGAAATAACTTCTGCGAACTGCTTCGCATTCGTATTAAACAAAACCCTTAATAATGGTATGACCATTGCAAATGAAAATAAGGCGAAGACCATTCCCAAAAGGTTAAACATTAAGTTTAATCCAACAGCCTTTTTATACGGACCAACTAACTTTATTAAATTAAAAAGATTCTTCAATACAGTATTTATTAACGCCTAAATTTACTTTTAAAAATTGTTTGAATTCTCCAATTTGCTTTTTGAATAAATCCATTGGGTTTATCATCCAATAAAGATTTAAATTTCCCATTATGACTTCCTTGCTCAGCAATAGTAGGATGAATCCAATATATGTCAAATAACCCTTTACGGCATATTATTGTATACATAGAATCAATAAATGAATGACATTTGTTTTGATAAATATCATCCAAAATAGCTTTTGCAGTTTCCATTGTTACTAAATACGCTCCACCGAACCTTACCCGATCTTCTTTGTACAAATACTTCCCTTCGATCTCTTCCTTTTTGGTTACATATTTCTTATTATTTTCTAATGCCAAGAAATACTTATCCGTAATTTGATATTCTTCTAAAGACGTTTCTTCGAGTGCTTTATTGCAAATACTTACAAAATTTTTATCTAAAAAGATATCGTCCTCCAAAATTAACGCCCGGCTAAGACCTCTTTTTACAATCTCTTCTAGGATATAAATGTGCTTCATAGCGCAAGAAATAGCAGGTGTAATTTCCGCCAACATATTACCCGTAAAATACTTTTGATGAATTTCAGAAGTAATTTCTTTTAAGTCACCTCGTAGCATAAATTCATAAGGAATATCATGGTGGACCATCTCTTCTTTAACCGATTTTTCGCGGTCTTCTGCTCCTTCACTAACGTGAACTATGAATGTATGATCTACATTTAATTTTTCCATCAAGTGGTAAAGTTAGACATCCTCACATAATTTATAAAATATTATCAAGATTAATATTAATCCTCTGAAATAGACAATTTAGCGAAATCTCATTTTCAACTACAATAAAAAGAGAAAAAGGCTATTCTTCTTATCAGATTAATTTTAACTTTAAACCAAATAACAATTAAGAATATATTATATGTACAATTTTGATAAAGACGAATTCAAAAAATTCGCTACAAAGCACCAAGGTATTTCAAGCATGGTGTTTGACGATTATATGTCTGCAGTTTCTAATGTCCCTATGGGAATGGCGCCAAACGGCCCAATTGGAATGACTCCTAACATTATTGAAGAAAGACAAATGAACATTGCAGTGATGGACGTTTTTTCTCGTTTGATGATGGATAGAATTATTTTTTTAGGAACTGGAATTGATGACTACGTTGCGAATATTATAACTGCTCAATTATTATTCTTAGAATCAATGGACCCTCAAAAAGATATTCAAATTTACTTGAATTCTCCCGGAGGTTCTGTTTATGCAGGTTTAGGAATTTATGATACAATGCAATATATCAATCCGGATGTTGCAACTATTTGTACAGGTATGGCAGCTTCAATGGGTGCTGTTTTATTATGTGCTGGTGCTCAAGGAAAACGGACTGCATTAAAGCATTCGAGAGTTATGATTCACCAGCCATTAGGAGGTGCTCAAGGACAAGCTTCTGATATTGAAATTACTGCTAGAGAGATTCAAAAATTAAAGAAAGAATTATACGATATTATTGCTGTGCACTCTGGAAAAACGTACGATGAAGTTTGGAATGATAGTGATAGAGATTATTGGATGATTGCTGAAGAAGCAAAAAAATATGGAATGATTGATGAGGTTTTAATTAGAAAACCAAAGTAAGATCAATTAACATCTAAAAAAAAGTAGAAAGAATTGTCTTTCTACTTTTTTTTTACCCAATCAGCAATAGATACCACATGAACTATAAAGTAATTAAAGCTAGTTCTTTGAAGTCCTCTCCTTGGTCTGGTGGAGAAACTACCGAATTATTTATATACCCTGGGGATGCGGAATATTCAACTAGAAATTTTAATTTTCGATTAAGTACGGCGACTGTAAAAGTTGAAGAATCCACTTTTACAGCATTACCTGGAATAACAAGAACACTTATGGTATTGGATGGTGAAATGACTCTTACCCATGGGGCTCATCATACAGCAAAACTAGGTAGATTCGATTCTGATAATTTTAAGGGTGACTGGCAAACCTCTTCAAAAGGAAAGTGCACGGACTTTAACCTCATGACTATGGGAGATACCGAAGGTACCGTAGAATCTCTTCCTGTGAATAAAGGAAAACAGATTTTTATTTCATTTTCAGAAAACATCCAGCAACTAGTAATTTACGTTTACTCGGGTCAAATAAAAATAGAAGATACAACTATTGAAGCCTGTGATCTAGGAGTATTCAAAAACCCTACTAAATCAATTGAAATTATTGGCGTAGAAAAGTCTGCCTTGATAATCAGTAAAATTAAAATACCTCACCAATAAGAAAGATAACAAACAAACCTTTTAAGCCTTTTCTTTCATAATAAGTCTAGAACATTCTCTGGAGGCCTCCCTAAAATGGCTTTGTTTTCACTAACAACAATAGGCCTTTCAATTAGCTTAGGGTATTTAATCATAGCGTTAATCCATTCACTATCTGAAAGTGTTTTTCCTTTAAAGTTTACTCTATAGTCAGACTCTCCTTTTCTAATTAATTTCTCTGGCTTAATACCTAGCAGGTTTATGATATCAATAAGTTCCTTTTCAGAAGGAATTGTATTCAAATACTCAATTATTTCAACTTCAGCGCCTTTGTCTTTAATGAGATTTAAGGTCTGTCTGCTTTTAGAACATCTAGGATTATGGTAAATTTTCATAGAAATTAATTATCTCATCAAATGCACAAAACCAGTCCTTAGTTGTTCCTCATCGCTGCAAACATCTGTAAATAAAATCTCAAAATAATACACACCTTCATTAATAGATTTATCTTTCATACTTAATCCATCCCAATGATCAAGTGGGTCGTCAGTTACAAAAACTTTTTTTCCCCATCTATTCCATATAATTAAACTATATGTTTCCGACCCACTAACATTTACAAAAGTTAGTAAATCATTCTCCCCATCTCCATTTGGAGTAAATACGTTTGGTATTATAATATCGGTGCTAATATTTCCAAAGAAAGGAACTTCACTAGATATAACTTCCGTTAAATCACAGGTGAAATCAAACGCCGTTAAACTTAAATTATATATTCCAGCTTCAGTATAATAATAAGCAATACTGTCAGCATAAAACACATCTCCATTGCCCATATCCCAAATTAATGAATCTGCTGCTGTTCCAGAGAAAGCAAGTTCAACGAGCATGCTATCTCCGCCGCAAGGAGGAGGAGGGGTAAAGTTTATCTCTGCCGAAAATTGTTCCGCCTGGATAAGGTTAACATTGAAATAAGCAGTATCAGCTATATTACAAGTGCTAGAATCAATTGCAATATAAGTAACTACGTAGGTTCCACTTTCTAAAAATGTATTGGTTGGATTAACATCCGTTGATGTATTTCCATTTCCAAAATCCCAAAATTGAGCACTAGAAGTGCCCGAAGAAGCAAAGTCAATAGAAAACGGAGGAAGCGTACACAATGTAGTGTCTTCGGGAGCAGAAGCAACTGCTAAAGAGCTATCTGTGATAAAATTAAAGGTTTCAAAAATACTCGTATCTCCTCCGCAATAATCCCATGCCGTTATTACGATCTCATAAACACCAGTACTGGTATAGTTGTATGAAATGGATGTTGAATCTTCAAATGTTGTCCCATCTCCCATGTCCCAATGGGTTGAATCAATCCCAGTTCCAGAAATATCGACATTAACCATTACTGACGAGGGATCCGAACAAGGTGGAATAACAGGGAGGTTAAAACTAGCGCTAAACGATGGGGCTTGCAATAGATCTACATTAAAGTAAACCGTATCAGCAATATTACAAGTACTAGAATCGATAGCGACAAACATTACAGTGTAAGATCCGCTATCAGCAAATAGATTACTTGGATCCTCAAGAATCGAAGTGTTTCCGTCTCCAAAATCCCAAAACACATCAGGAGAAGAACCGTCAGAGGTGAAATCCATAGAAAAAGGAGGTTGAGAACATAGAGTTGTATCTTCGGGGGCGGTGGCAGTGGCTGTAGAAAAAACCGAATTAAAGTTCACAATTTCAGAAATGGTATTTGTGTTATTACAAACAAAATCCCATGCAGTTAATGTTACCGTATATACACCCGGAGCGGAATAAAAATATGTAAATCCAGTTGAATCAGCATATATAGTTCCATCTCCCAAATCCCATGATAGCGAATCTGCTCCAGTACCAGTAAAAGAAGCTGATAGAGGAGTTAAAAGAGGGTCGGTACAAGGAGGAATTACAGGAACATTTATTGTAGCATTAAATGTGGCAGCTTGCAATAGGTCAACATTAAAGTAAACCGTATCAGCAATATTACAAGTATTAGAATCGATAGCGACAAACATTACAGTGTAAGATCCGCTATCAGCAAATATGTTAGTAGGGTCCTCAAGAATCGAAGTGTTTCCGTCTCCAAAATCCCAAAATACATCAGGAGAACCTGCAGAAGTGAAATTCATAGAAAAAGGAGGTTGAGAACACAAAGTTGTATCTGCAGGGGCTGTTGCAACTGCTTGAGACATGGAGGTAATAAAATGTAGCGTATCGTATATAGTATCACTTACGTTACAAGTTAGATCCCACGCAATAACCTCAATTGGGTAAATACCCTCCGTGGTATAAGCATGAGCGATTGTATTCAGGTTTGTATAAATTGTTCCATCTCCCATATTCCATTCTGTTGAATCAATTCCAATACCGGTAATTGTTGCGTTAACAATAACAGAAGCAGGATCTGAACAAGGAGGGATAACAGGAAGGTTAAAACTAGCATTGAAAGTTGGAGCTTGTTCTATATCTACATTAAAATAAGCCGTATCGCTGATATTACAACTAGCAGGATCAATCGCAATGAATGTTACTACATATGATCCTGTGTCAGAATAAGTGTAGGTAGGGTTTGCTGCTGTTGATGTTCCCCCGTCGCCGAAAATCCACTCTTGTTGAGGGGAGCTACCACTCGAAGTAAAACTTACTGTATAGTCAGTGGAACAAAGAGTAATGTTGGCAGGCACGGTTGCAGATGCTTCAACCCCAGGAAATAACATTTCAAACTTTAGCACACCTAGATTACAAACGCCTCCAGCTGGGTTTCCAGGAAATAGCGCATTATTTGAGGGAAACGACCCTGAACCGCAGGATGCACATACAGATTGGTAAACAATGCCTTTTGGGTCAAATCTAGATGTTCCTCCATCCGTATGCTCGAGTGTTACGGGGTCACCAAAATAGGTGGCGTATAGTAAACTTTGAGCATCTCTTTCCATTACGAAAAAGTAAAAATCAGAGCCGTCAGTAGTAGTTTGTTCCGTTCCAGTAGCTGTTATTGGCATAGAAGATACTGTTCCTCCAGCTTGAGGATCGAATGGAACAGTTGGATTAGAGTTCCACGAGTTAGAGCCACCTCCCCAACCTGAAACGTAAACATTACTGCAATCATCTACCAGAAATGCAGTAGGAGAAATGTTAACTTTATTTGCTAATCCACCTGAAGCTAATGATCCATTTCCAAATATTGTACTGTAAATGGTGGTTGTAAGATCTGAACTTAATTTATGAATAAATTGAGGGCTGTTTGGATTAAAATATGTTGCATTAAACACGGAATAATTTCCTAAAGATTGACCAATCATATAAACGTCATTGCTTTGGTCAATCTCAAGAATAAAAGTTTGATCATAGCTAGATGTACCTATATAAGTGTCGCTCATCAAAGCTCCATTGGTTCCATTAAATCGGGCCAAGTATCCATCCCAACCACCTTGATAGGCAGTAAGTAATCCCCCAGGCGATTTATTTAAGTCCGTACTCACCGTTCCTCCACAAATATATACCTCTCCAAGGCTATTTAGCCTTATCGAATATCCAGCGTCACTTCCAGAACCGCCGTAATAAGTTGACCATGATAATCCCGATAAATCGCTATTCATCTTAAAAACTATTGCATCTTGGCTACCACTATTTGGGATAATAGCACCTGGAAAATCAGTAGACCAACCGCTTGTACAAACATATATGTTTTCCGCTGCATCCAAAACAACTTCTCCTCTACCCTGATCGGCATAATTATAAACTAAAGACTCATTAATGCCTTCGTTGTCTGAACCTCCAATAAAAGTACTTTGCAGTATTGCTCCAGTTACTCCAAGTTTGGTTAGCACCACATCGCACCCAGCAGCATACACTGAGCCCCACATGTTTACATAAATCCCAGTTCCTCCATTAAAATTTTGGTCGTAAGCTGAGCCGGTTGTTGGATAGTCTGAGCTAGAAGAACTCCCTAATATAATAAGTTCATTGTTGCTGTTGGTAACCAAGCTATTTGGCATTTCATCATCGACTGCACCACCAATATATGTTGAGTATAGTATAGCGGAGCCTGTTGAATTCCATTTGGTAACAGAAATATCAAAGCTCCCTCCAGAAAATGATCCAATAGTTGTTGGATAACCAGAACCAAATGCTATTCCAGCTGCGTATAAATTACCAAGTAAATCATAGGTTGCAGTGAATCCCCAATTATCCGCGGTAGAACCAACCACAGTAGAAAATATTATAACAGGATCAATAATTAATTCTTGAGAACTATCATAACCATCCGGAAATTCGAAGCGAACACTTTTGTTTTCAATCACAAATTTACAAGGCACAATAACTTGTTTTCCGTTTATTGTTTGATAGGACAATGGCCTATACTCTCTTACTTCGTCATCTTCTAACTGAATAACTAATGAACCTTCACTATCTAATGAAATATTTTTAACGCCATCATAATCAATTAAAATATCTGATGGGTTTGCTCCTGCGCTGACAATGAAATCATATTTCAAATTTTTAACTGTAGAGTAAAATTGCATATTAATGCCGTCATAGAGGTTTTTGTATTCAATTTGCCTAAAAACAGGAACATCAGAAGCCCACTTGCTTTCATCATCTCCAATAGCGTAGTTAAAATGTTTTCCTAATTTGTAGCTAGCGTGTATCAAAGGAGAATTATTTGCTCCTCTAAAACTCATAGAATATGCATTTCTTTTTAATTGGTCTTTTTTGTTTGTTAGCCCTCGGGGGTTTATTATGGGGTTTTCAGAAGAGTTAGTTTCTGATAAAGGCCCATTATGTTTACTATTAAAAAGTTCATTTATTTGATTACTATTTATCAAATCAAATGTGATTTTAGTTTTCTCAAAAAAGATGCCTCCCTGTATTAGCTTTGTGTGATACAAAACCTTTGAAGGCCATTGACCTTTGTTTTGTGTAAACTCAAACCCTTCTTCTCCATCACGCCCAAAAGCATTGAATATAAGAAAAGTAAAGTATATTAATATCGCTATATGTTTCATAATTTCTTTCTATTTCTAGTTATACTAGACGCTTAATGTTAAATATAGGTTGCACAAATATTATTTTGCTGAAATTTAACTAAATTCCATTAAATAACTCTTCAAAAACGCATCTATTTCACCATTTAATACTGCTTCAGTATTACTTGTTTGGTGATTTGTTCGATGATCTTTAACTCTCCTGTCGTCTAAAACGTAACTTCGGATTTGAGCGCCCCATTCAATCTTTTTCTTTTCAGATTCGATTTCTGCTCTGGATTCTCGTTTTTTTCTAACCTCAATCTCGTATAATTGCGACTTAAGTAATTGCAAAGCTTTTTCTTTGTTTCCTAGTTGAGAGCGAGTTTCTGTGTTTTCAATTACTAAGCCTGAAGGTTTATGTCGAAGACGAACTCCTGTTTCGACTTTGTTTACATTTTGACCACCTGCACCTCCTGATCGAAAGGTTTCCCATTTGACATCAGCGGGGTTTATTTGAATATCTATTGTGTCATCTACTAATGGATAAATGTATGCAGAAGCAAATGATGTATGTCGTTTGGCATTAGAATCAAAGGGCGATATTCTAACCAACCGATGAACGCCATTTTCACCTTTTAGATACCCAAAAGCAAAATCACCTTCAACTTCCAGCGTAACTGTTTTTACACCGGCAACATCACCAGCTTGATAGTTAATTTCTTTTACCTTCATCTTGTTGCGTTCTGCCCACATAATGTACATACGCATTAACATACTCGCCCAATCACAACTTTCAGTTCCTCCAGCTCCGGCGGTAATTTGAATCACTGCATTCAGGGAATCTTCTTCTGCACTCAGCATGTTTTTAAACTCTAGTTCTTCAATATCTGTTACTAATTTTTCATTAGCTGCATCAACTTCATCTTCCGTTGCCTCGCCTTCTTTGTTGAACTCAAATAAAACTTCCAGATCTTCAAAATCAGTTCGGACTTGCTCGTAAGTTTTTACCCAGTATTTTTTATGTTTGAGTTTTTTTAATAAAACCTCGGCAGTTTTTGGGTCGTTCCAGAATTCAGGATCTTGAGTAAGAAGTTCTTCCTCTTCAATTTCGGTTTCTTTAACGTCTACGTCAAAGATATCCCTTCAAAGCTAATAGCCGCTTATCCAGGGAATTTAACTGATCTTTATTAATCATTGTAAATCTATTTAAAGCGAATGTAATAAAAATCTTTTTGGAGTCTTATTTTTAAAACCTTTAATCATTCATTTGACAAATAGAAAGCAGTATTTACATCTCTATTAATGGATTTTTTCACTTTTCTAAGACGGGGCATTACCAAACAACTTCCGTCAAAAAAAATGAATCCTTAACCTATCTCAGAAATTGATTATTCTCTTTTTCAAACCCTATTGTAGTGGCTGGTCCATGCCCACAATAGACTTTGTAATCATCTCCAAGTGTAAATAGTTTAGCTCGAATACTTTCAAGCAGTTGATTATGATTTCCTCCAGGCAAATCTGTTCTTCCTATACTTCCATAAAATAAGCAGTCACCGTTTACTACAAACTTTTCTTTGTGCGAAATAAAAGCTACATGTCCAGGAGCGTGACCAGGGACAAAGACAATGTCTAGCTGAGAGTTTCCAAATTCTATTTTGTCTCCCTCTTCAAAATAAGTTGCTGGCATTGGGGATTTTTGCGTATTTGGTATTTGATACAACTCTACTGTTTTATCAAACATGTCTAACGTTTGTAAATCCTCTTTATGAATTTGCAAACCTAAGTTATAGGTTTCCGCTACAAAAGCATTCCCAAAAACATGATCTAAATGACTATGTGTAGAAATCAATTTAACCAATCTTAGTCCTTTTTCTTTAATAAGGTTTTCAAAAGAAGTCCTTTCTTCTTGTGTATACATCCCTGGATCAATAACAACACAA
Source organism: uncultured Flavobacteriales bacterium (assembly GCA_963926405.1). Lineage (GTDB taxonomy): Bacteria > Bacteroidota > Bacteroidia > Flavobacteriales_D > Parvicellaceae > CALSMU01. Next base: position 8,429 of record CAWUXI010000004.1, on the reverse strand, counting down.
TCATTTGTTTCATCGTAAACTAAAAATGTGTTTTCTTGAAAAGGGTTATACGTAAGTTGCTCAACAGTAATCATAGGTCTTGTGTTAAATCGAAGGCAAAGGTATTAATTCATACGATTTTAACTATCTTTACGTTTGTCTATATTATTACGTGAAAACAGTTGTAAATAAAATAGTATTAATCATAGTATTATCCTGTATAGTAGCGGTATCAGGTAGTGCACAATTCTACACAGGATCTAACAATACTTTTGGAAAGAACCGAGTGCAATACAATCCCATGTTTTGGCAGGAGTATAATTTCCAACGTTTTCATGTCTATTTCACAGGGGCTGGAAAAGAGCATGCTATCTACACAGCAAAAGCTGCCGACAGATACTTGCAGGAAATTGAAGCTTTCTTGGACTATGACATCCAAGATAAATTGCAGTTTATAGTGTTTAATTCTCAATCTGCTTTTCGGCAAAGTAATATTGGATTAAGAAATGACGAGAGCACGAATATCGGTGGCATTGCAAGAGTTGACGGCAACAAGATTTTTATTTTTTACGAAGGTGATCATGATAAATTAGACCGGCAAATTCGTTCTGGAATTGCAAGTATTGTGGTTTATAAATTAATGTATGGAGATAACTGGAAAGACGCCTTAAAAAGCTCAACTATTCTAACTTTCCCTGATTGGTTTATCAATGGTTTTACAGATTATATGGCTGGGGATTGGACTACCGAGATAGACAACAAAGTGAAAGATGGTATTTTGACAGGGTCTTATGACAAGTTTAATCGACTAGAAGGAGAAAATTCTAGATTAGCAGGCTACGCATTGTGGAATTACATTGATGAGGTTTACGGCAAAAAAATGATCCCAAATATTTTATACATGACAAGGGTAAGCCGAAACGTTGAAAGCGGTTATTTGTATGTGCTAGGAACAACTCTCAAAACGCTATCCAAAGATTTTGTAGCTTACTATAAAGAACGGTATTCGAAAGATGATCTATTTAGAATTGAACCGACAGAAGAAGAGGTTGTCATTAAAACAAGAAAAACAAGAAAATACCAGAAATTTAAACTAAGCCCAGATGGCAATTATGCTGCTTATGTAACTAACGAATTAGGTCAGTATAAAGTGTGGTTGTATGATGTTAAAAAACAACAGTCGAAGAAACTAGCTCGAGGAGAGCATCAATTAGATAGGTTGCCTGATTACTCACATCCGATTCTAGCTTGGCACCCCACAAGTAAAGTCCTTTCATTTATAGAAGAGAAAAAAGGAGAATTGGTATTAAATATTTATGACATGGAAGAGGAAAAGAGAGATAAGCGACCTCTACGAAACATGGACAAGGTATTGAGTATGTCATATAACAATACAGGCGATAAATTGATACTTTCGGCGGTTACAAAAGGACAAACAGACTTGTTTTTATATAGTGTAATTGGCAATAATCAAAAACAATTAACAAATGATATTTTCGATGATTTGTCTCCAAGATTTGTTGACAACGATACACGCGTAATATTTACGTCCAATAGAATTGACGATACAATTAGAAAGCAGGTAGAAACAATTCAATACAAAAAAGATAAAGACATCTATATATTAGATATCGAAAACATTAAAAGACCATTGATTAGAATTACAAACACACCATATATAGACGAAACATCTCCAAATCAGTATTCTAAGGAACGGTATTCATACCTCTCAAATGCGAACGGAATAAGGAATCGATATGTTGCTTATTACGATAGCTCCATTAGTTTTATTGATACTGCTGTCCATTATAAATATTTTTCGGTAACTGCTCGAATGTCCAATTATTCGAGGGATGTATTAGAATATGAGCCCATTGAAAAGTCCGGAACATATTCTATGTTGATGCTGAAGAATGGAAAATATCATTTTTATAAGGGCCAATATGAAAAGGATAGGATAATCGAAGATGAATTAGTCAATACACAATTTATGAGTTACTGCCTTAAGTCGAAGCAAAAAAATAACATCCCGACAATTTTTACCAGTGAAAGTACTGAGGAAATAGACTCTAACTATGTTGACATTAATGACTATCAATTTTACAATGATAAAGCTGCTATTATAGAAAAGGTCTTTATAGAATTTAACGAAGGGGCAAAAAAAGATAGTGTAAAAAAAGAAGAAAAAGAAACTTTCAAATTACCTAGACAAGAATTTTACTCTGTTAATTTTACCACTGATTTTGTCGTATCCCAAGTAGATAACAGCTTCTTAAATAAATCATACCAAAGATTTACAGGTGGGGGATATCAAGCATCTGGATTCAACACATTACTTAAAATGGGTCTGATTGATTTATTTGAAGACTATCGAATAATTGGAGGGTTTAGATTTCCAGTAAACTTTAACAATACGGAATATATGCTTTCGTATGAGAATTTAAAATCTAGAATGGATAAAAAGTATTTGGTGTCAAGGCAATCCTTTACAAGAAATTCGCCCTCTGGAAATGAACAAAAGGTGCAAACCTATGATGCAAAATATAATTTAAAATTTCCCTTCAATGAAGTAGCTAGCCTTCGTTTAACGAATAGTGTGCGGTATGATAAATTAGTAACTTTGAGTACTGAACCATCAACTTTAGCGATTGAGAATGAAAACCATTATTTAGCTGGTGTCAAATTAGACTACGTATTTGACAATACGCGCGCAATCGGGCTGAATATTCTGAATGGAACCCGCTTTAAGGCTTGGGGAGAGTTTTACAGAGAGCTAGATAAAGCTGAAACTGACTTTTTTGTATTTGGTGTTGATTTTAGACATTACCAAAAAATACATAGGAATATTGTGTTTGCCACTAGAATTGCAGCTCATACATCAGTAGGGCACCAAAGGTTGTTGAGCTATTTGGGGGGGGTAGATAATTGGTTGAGACCACAATTCGATTATTCGATCTTGCCAGATCCTAGCCAGAATTACCAATTTCAAACTATCGCTACTCCGGTAAGAGGGTTCTACCAAAACGTGCGAAATGGAAATAGCTTTGCTTTAATAAACAATGAATTACGTGTTCCCGTCTTTAAGTATTTCTCAAATAAGCCGATTAAGTCATCATTTTTGGAAAATTTTATGGTAGTTGGTTTTGGAGATGTGGGAACAGCATGGACGGGAGAAAATCCCTATACTTCTGATAATGCGTTTAATACAATTTTGATTGAAGGGTTTAATTACGAGATTTTTCTACAAAACCAGAAAGAACCCATAGTGTATGGTTATGGATTTGGTTTACGGTCTAAATTGTTTGGGTATTATGTTCGTTTTGATTATGCATGGGGTGTTGATGATGGTGTTGTGCTTGACCCAGTGAAATATTTATCATTATCATTAGATTTTTAATATGGGAGTTTCAACGATTTTAATTTTAACAAGTATTGGCATTTGTGCTGGTCTTATGAGTGGGTTTATTGGAGTTGGCGGCGGAATAGTTATTGTGCCAGCATTGGTTTTTATTATGGGGCTTAGCCAACACGAAGCGCAAGGATTAAGTATAACTACTATGCTTCCGCCAATCGGAATAATGGCTTTTTATAGTTATTGGCAACACGGCGCTATTACAAAGGCCTCTATTGGTTACGCTGCTATTATAGCAATTGCATTTGTTATTGGAGGTTTTATCGGATCGAAGGTCGCCTTAAAAATGTCACCTAATTTGATTAAGTTGGTTTTTGGAACATTTATGTTGTTTGTCGCTTTTAAAATGATTATTAGTGGAATGGCTTTTTTTAGTGAAAATGATGATTGAAAGAATAAAAAAAATAGCAGCTAAAAATAAAGAACAAATTATTGCAGTTCGACGAGCAATGCATGCAAATCCAGAACTTTCATTCGAGGAGTATGAAACGTGCGAATTAGTTTCTGAGTTTTTAAAAAGTGCAGGGATAAAGCATGAAAAAGGGATCGTAAAAACAGGCGTCGTGGCTATAATTGAAGGAAATAATCCATCGTCAAAAACAATTGCGTTACGAGCGGATTTAGATGCACTGCCAATTCAAGAAACTGCGGATGTTTCATTTAAGTCGAAAAACGAAGGCAAAATGCATGCTTGTGGACATGATGTTCATACATCTTCTTTATTAGGAACAGCACTTATTTTGCATGAATTAAGAAATGAGTTTGAAGGAACCGTTAAATTAATTTTTCAGCCAGGAGAAGAAAGAATACCAGGTGGGGCAAAATTGATGATTGAAGCTGGAGTTTTACAAAATCCTGCTCCAATTAACATCATCGGGCAACATGTTTATCCTGAGCTAGAAGCAGGCAAGGTTGGATTTAAACCAGGCATGTACATGGCTTCTGCAGATGAATTACATGTAAAAGTGATCGGCAAAGGGGGGCATGCTGCTTTACCACACAAAACAATTGACCCTATATTAATTGCTTCACACATCATTATCGCACTGCAACAATTAATCAGCAGAAGGGTAAGTCCTTATAGCCCTAGCGTATTATCCTTTGGCTCCATTCACGGAGATGGTGCAACCAACATTATACCTAATGAAGTAAATCTGCAAGGAACGTTTAGAGCCTTTAACGAAGAATGGAGAGAAGAAGCACATCGGCTAATGGTTAAAATGGCAGAATCAATTGCTGAAGGAATGGGAGGTAAATGTGAATTTGAAGTTCGAAAAGGATACCCTTTTTTGGTAAATGATGCTGAATTAACCAAATTATCTAAAAATGCTGCAATTGACTTTTTAGGCGCGGAGAATGTAATTGATCTTGATTTAAGAATGACTGCAGAAGATTTTGCTTATTACTCTCAAGTAATTCCTGCATGCTTTTATCGACTAGGGACTTCTGATTTCTCAAAATCACCTACGGGGGGATTGCACACATCCAACTTTACTGTAAGTGAAGATGCCTTGGAAACAGGCATGGGCTTAATGGCTTATTTAGCATTGATAGATTTGAAGAGTTGTTAAGTTACTGAATCCTCAATTCTCACACCCAAAAATAAGTGTGTCTTGTTTGTTTTCCTATTCCAAGTGTTTTGGCATTTTATTTTCCGTTCCAAATGGTTTTAGGAAAACGGCTAACTTCATGTTCTTCTCAAGTCGGAATATCTAGAACTACATTGTTGTCGACAGATTCTTCCTTTTCATAAATATTAAGAGACAGATTCTTTCAGAATTGAATCCGCCAAAAGATCCTATATGCCCAATTTCAACGAGTGGAAATATAAAATGATGGTCGTTCCAGAAAAAAGAATATTAAAAGCTTTGGTATTGTTTTCTTAAATAGGATAACATCTACAAAGATGAAACATTTTTAAAAATTTATATACGTTATTAAATCAATCCTATTATCTTTAATAGTAGAAAATAGATACATGGAAAACGAAACACCAAAAAAGAAAAAAAGCTTAATTAAACGCTTATTAAAATGGACAGGAATAACATTTTTAGTTTTAATTATTTCAATCATATTATTGCCGATTTTATTCAAAGATCAGCTTGTTCAGTTCATTAAAGATGAGGCAAATTCGAACTTAAATGCTAAACTTGATTTTGGTGAAGTTAGCCTTAGTTTATTTTCTACGTTTCCAAAATTTTCTTTAGAAATAAATGACCTGACCCTAACAGGGGTTGATGAGTTTGAAGGAATTGAATTGTTAGATGTAAAACAAACCAATCTTAAATTAAATTTATGGAGTGTTATAAGTGGTGATCAATATGAAATTTCATCGGTTGGATTGGTTGAGCCAAAAATACATGTATTGGTTTTAGCAGATGGCAAAGCCAACTATGATATTGCTATCTCTGATTCAATAGAAGTTGAAGGCATTGACGAAGAAGTCAACGAAACCAGTCCTTTAAAACTAGCTCTAGAAGAGTACTATATAGAAAATGGGTCCATTATATACGATGATCAACTCTATTTAATGTATATGGAATTGGACGGATTAAACCATAAAGGAAGTGCTGCAGTTAACGGAACAACCTATTCGGTAGAAACCTTAAGTGATATTGGAGGAGTTACCTTTGGATATAACAATCTCGATTACTTGTCACAAGCTGTTACAGGTATTAAATGCAATATGGAAATAGATATGCCCGAAAATGAAATGAAGTTTACCTTCAAAGAAAATGAAGTAATATTAAATGAATTAGGACTTTCTTTTGATGGGTGGCTTTTAATGACGAACGAAATTATGGATATGGATATAAGTTTTGGAGCTACCAAACAAACGTTTAATTCTTTATTGAGTATGGTTCCGGGGGTCTATTCTCCTGATTTTGGAGAAATGAAAACAGATGGCAACCTTGTTCTTGAAGGAAAAGTTTTTGGAGTGTTTAGTGACGAATCTATACCTGGATTTAATTTAGACTTAAGTGTTTCAAATGCATGGTTCCAGTACCCCGATCTTCCAGGGAAAGTTGACAAAATCGGAATAGATGTAAAAGTGAATCGTGAAGCAGGTATAGACTTAAACAACACTAAAGTAGATATCAATAAGTTTCATTTAGAGTTTTTAGGAAATGAAGTGGATGCATCATTGAAACTTCGAAATATTATGACAGACCCTAATATAGAGAGTACAATAAATACGTTTTTCGATTTGTCAAAACTAGTAGAAATTATTCCAATGGGAGAAGGAGAGTCATACAGTGGAATAATAACATCTAATATAGCTTTAAAGGGCAATTTATCTGCTTTAGAAAAAGAAGAGTATGCTGACTTCAAGGCAACAGGAGATTTGAAAATACAACAAATGAATTACCAAACTTCAGTGTCTAATTACTTAACTGCCATTGATTCTATGTTATTTCAGTTTGCGCCTGAATACCTAACCCTTGCTTATTTTGAAGCAAAAATTGGAGAAAGTGACTTGCACGCTGACGGTAGCATTGATAACTATATGGAGTATTTTTTAAAGGATGAGATCCTGAAAGGGTCTTTCAATATTACTTCTAACTACTTTAATGTTGATGGATTAATGTATGCGGAGCCAAATGTTGCAGAGGCAGCACCAGAAGAACCAAATTCGGAAACAACTTCTGACTCATTGGTTGCTGAAACTATCGATATTCCAAATAACATCAACTTTATTTTGCAAACTAACATCAAAAAGATGTTATACGATAGCTTGGAGATTTTAAATTTTTCCGGAGGTATAGTACTTCACGAAGGTATAGCATTATTGCAGGAGATGAAAATGAATGTTTTTAATGGCAGCATTGGGCTTGATGGTTCTTATGAACCTGTGTCAAAAAATAAAGCACATATAGCCATGGATATGGCTATTTCAAATTTAAATATTCCTAAATCAGCGTTGTATTTTAATACAATAGCGAAATTAGTGCCCGTTGCTAAATATTGCGAAGGCGATTTTTCTACAAGCCTTAATATAGCTGCAGACATTGATGCAAATATGGAGCCTCTTTATGCGTCATTAATTGGCAAGGGGAAAGTCAAAACGAACAAGGTGGTTATTAAAAATATTCCTGTTTTAGTAAAAATATCTGAGGCTTTAAAAATGGATAAGTTTGCAACACAAACATTAGAAAATGTTAATATTACTTATGAGTTTAGAGATGGTAAAATTTGGATAGAGCCTTTTGATGTTAAAATGGGAAAGATTAACACAACTATTGAGGGAACAACATCTTTTCTCCAAGAATTAGATTATAAAATGGAAATGGAAATCCCTAAAAGCATGTTTGGTGCTAGTGCTGCTGGGTTGTTAGCAGGATTAAAAGACCTTGGGGTTGACATAGGGGATAATATTCCTGTTAATGTAGGAATAGGAGGAACTGCTTTAAACCCAAAGGTCACTACCGATTTAAAAGGACAAACTCAAAATGCAGTAGATGCCGTAATAGATGAAATCAAAGACAAGGTTTATGATGAAGCTAAAAAGCTTCTGGAAGATGCTCAAAAACAAGTAGATGAATTGATTTCAGAAGCTAAAGAAAAGGCAGATCAGATAAGGATGGGGGGAAATGCTTCTGCGGAGTTAATCAGAAAAGAAAGTTTAACTGCCGGGAATAAGGTTAGTACTGAAGGCAAGAAAGCTGGAGAAAAGCTAAGAAAAGAGGGGTATTCGCAAGCTCAGAAGATGATTGATGATGCCAGTAATCCGATTAAGAAAAAGGCCGCTGAAATTGCAGCAAAGAAAATGAATGTTGAAACGGACAAGAAGGTAGACAAAATGATTTCTGAATCAAATATCGCAGGAGATAAAATAATTGCCGAGGGAGAAACGAAGGCAAAAAAGGTTGAGTCGGAGTCAGGAATAAAAGCTCAAGGATTGGAAGATGCAGCTCAAATTCAAGCAGATAAAATAATGTCTGAGGCAAATGCAAAGGCAGAAAAAATAAAAGATTAGAAAAACAATCTAATAAAAAGTGATGCTTAACGACAAAATTTTGATGAATGACGAAAACAA
>CAWUXI010000003.1:0-15843 GCA_963926405.1 uncultured Flavobacteriales bacterium | reverse complement strand
AAATGAAACAGAAACCAGACATCCAACTTCAGTACGAAGGTTTCTTAAATACTCCGCTTCTATGGAAATCAAAACAACTTGAGGGTTTAGTTCAATTTGAAATTCCACCAACTACCCTAACTCTATTCCAAGAATCAATCCCATTAAAAATTAGGCTAGGAAAATTAGTTGAGCGATTTGTTTCTCATGAATTAAATCAATACGAGTCGATTGATATACTCAGAGAAAACCTTCAGATAATTGAAAATAAAATTACCATAGGTGAGTTAGATTGTCTGCTAAAACTCGAGGAAGAATTAATTCACCTTGAAGTTGTATATAAATTTTACCTGTATGACGCAAAACACAGCTCTCAGGAAATAGCAAGATGGATTGGGCCAAATCGAAAAGATAGCTTAGTACAGAAATTAAAAAAGCTTAAAGAAAAACAACTGCCGATACTGTTCCGTAAACAAACAAAGTTAGACCTTAAAAAACTACAAATAGATTTATATGAAATTACACAAAAAACTTACTTCAAGGCTCAACTATTTGTTCCATACCCTATAAAAACAAGTTTACTGCCTGAAATAAATAACGATTGCATAAAAGGGTTTTATATACAAAAAAGTCAATTGAAGCAGTTCGATGATCATACTTTCTATATTCCATCAAAAATGAATTGGCTAATTGACGTGCACAACAATGTCAGTTGGATAGCATTTATTGACTTCATATCTGAATTAACAGAACTTTTAAATAATGAAAAATCTCCTTTGTGCTGGCTTAAAGATTCAAAAGGTAATACCAAAAAGATTTTTGTTGTTTGGTGGTAAATTTAAGCTCTTACTAATTCAACAACTCCCTCGCGTTATCAATTGCAGCTTTAGAAGGATTTTCTCCACTTAACATCTGTGCAATTTCAACAAGGCGCTCATCCGCAGTTAATTGTGTGATTTTTGTAATTGTAGCATCTTCTGTAGTCTCCTTAAAAACTTTATAATGCTGTTTTCCTTTACTAGCTATTTGCGGTAAATGAGTAATACTAATCACTTGTAAATGATTGGCCATTTTACTCATAATACTCCCCATGTTATTAGCCACTTCGCCGCTTACACCTGTATCTATCTCATCAAATATTATTACTGGTAGATTTCCATTGACGCTTAAAATAGACTTAATGGCCAACATAATCCGGGACAACTCTCCACCAGAGGCTACTTTTTTCAATGGCTCAAAACTTGCGCCTTTATTGGTCCGAACTAAAAACTCAATACTTTCAAGGCCGAATTCAGAAGGGTATTCATTTGGGATTAATTCAACTTTTAACTCTGCATGAGGCATTGCCATTTCGCTCAAATATTTTTTCACTTCACTTTGCAACGAAGGAACTCCTTTCTGCCTCATACCAGATAAAAGCTTCCCTTTTTCTTTAACAGCTAAAAGTTTTTTATTCAATTCGTTATTGAGTAACTCAATTTCACCCGAAAGCTTGGTTACAGCAGATATTCTTAAAGTAAAATCTTCTTTCACTCTAATTAGCTCTTCTATCGTTGTAACGTTATATTTTCTTTGGAGCCTATTGACAATGTCAAATAACTCTGTAAGCTCTGCCAATCTATTTTCGTTGACATCAATAGAAGCTACTTTTCTAGAAACCTCTTCATCAATATCACTAATTTCTATAATAGCACTTTTTACTCTATCTAATAAATCCGTATAACCTTTATTATAAGCCGAAAGTTTTAGTAATGCTTGTTCAGCATTTATCAAATTTCCAACTACTGAATTATTACCGTTTAATTCATCAGATACTTGACTGGAAAGGTTAATTACTTCCTCTGCATTTGAAAGCAATGAAAGTTCTTCTTCAATATCACTTTCGCTCAAGTTCTTTAGATTCAATCCTTCAAAATCCTTTAATTGAAAGACTATAAAATCCTTATCCGAATTTGCTTTTTGTTCAGATTTAATCAGGTCTTTTAATTTTTTATCCAAAGATTTATGTGCATGAAAGGCCTGAATATACTCTCCTTTAACATTAGATGCTTCAATAGAAGCGTCTAACACATTAAATTGAAAACTGTTTTTATTTAATAGTAAGGTTTGGTGCTGACTATGAATATCAATCAATGATGTGCCTAATTCTTTTAAAACAGAAAGAAGAACTGGAGTATCATTCACAAAGACTCTTGATTTTCCGCTAGGCGCAATCTCTCTCCTTATAATAGATTGCCTTTCAAAGTCAATGTCGTTTTCCACAAAAAAAGGCAAGAATAAGGCTTTAGACAAATTAAAAGTTCCTTCAATAACACATTTAACGTTAGGGTCTCTTAAAGCTTTTAAATCTGCTCTTTCGCCAAGAATAAGACCGAGAGCACCAAGCATTATAGATTTTCCAGATCCAGTTTCACCAGTAACCACGCTAAATCCTTTTAAAAAATCAATCTCTAATTCTTCAATTAGCGCATAGTTTTTTACAGACAAATGACTTAGCACTACCTATTTACAGTGAATTCTACCCTTCTATTTTTCTGACGGCCAGAAGGATTATCCGATCCATCTGAATTTTCATTATCAGTAATTGGCTGAGATTCACCATATCCGTGCGTCTCCATTCGGCTATAATCGATTCCTGCACTTCTTAAATAGTTTCTGATTTCATTAGCTCTATCAATCGATAATCTTAGATTATAAGCTGCTTTTCCTTTTGAATCTGTATGTCCATTTATCACTAATTTAGCCTCCTTATACTCATTCATGTAATTAACAATCTTATCGAGTTCCGGTTGTGATTCTTCAATGAGTTTAACCTGATCATAAACAAACATTAGCGAGTTAATTGCCAAAACATCTCCAGTATTCAAAGTATTATTTACTTCTGTTTGTGTTACTGGAGCTTCATCAACAATTAATACATCAGGAACTATTGCATCAGAAACTATTACTTCAGTAATAGCATCCTCATCAAAATCTCTAATTACTAAATCACCATCAACCTCGGCAACTTCTTTTATTACAGTTACAACACCGTCTCGATCAACACGCAGAACTTCTGTTACTTTACTACTATTTGTTTCATAATTAATTTCATACGTCTTTCCTGATTCTAAGACAAATAGAAACTTACCTGTTTCTGTGTTTGGTCTATACTCACCAAAATTTTCTCCATTATCTATATCTATAATTCTAATTATTAAATCTTCAATAGGTTTCCCTTTTTCATCCTTAGAAACACCTTTGTAAATTGCGAATGACCCTTCACGAGAGTCTGCTTTTTCATAAGTCAATATGTAAATGTCCTGCTCTCCTTTCCCTTTATCCCTAAACGAAGAAAAATAAGCCCTTCTTCCATCAATAGAAGGAAAGTAAAACACGTCATCACCAGTTGTATTAATAGGGTATCCCAGGTTTGTAGCTTCACTCCATGAACCATCTTCTAGTAATTCTGTGCTAAATACATCATAGCCTCCCATGGAATTATGACCTTTTGAACTAAAGTATAAAGTCTTGCCATCTGGATGCAAGTAGGGACTTTCTTCATCATAAGGAGTATTAACTGAAGCTGGCAATGGTTGTATTTTTGCCCAATCCCCCGTTGGAAGTTTTTTCATCATCCAAATATCTCTGTTATCCTCTCCGATACCTCCCGGTCTATCACTTGTGAAAAAGATTATATTTCCAGAAGTATTTAAACTTGCATCTGTTTCCCAATAGCTAGAATTAATATCAGCTATTAATTTCTCTGGTTTGGTCCACTCGCTGCCAATTAATCTTGATTCATAAATACTTCCACCAGCATCTACTCCTTCATCAAATTGATAAACATACATCATCTGACCATCTGGAGAAATATACAAACAAGCATCATGACTATCCGTATTAATACTATCACTCATTCTTACTGGCGTAGTCCAATTTCCTTTCTCTTTCACAGAATAGTAAATATCCTCAAAATACTTCCCCTCATCGTCCACTAAATCGGATTCTCCCTTACGGCGTGTGGTAAAATACAAAAATGTTTCTTCAGCATTTACTTTTGGTCTATATTCAGAATACTTAGTATTTAGAATCTCAGCTGACTCAATAAACACATTAACTGGTTTTTTTAGAAATTCGATAGCAGTGCGGGACATTCTCATATCATGTGTCACTGCATCCCAATCTTCCTTATTATTTTTATTCAAAATAGACCGGTATGTTGAATATTCTTCTAAAGCTTTTTCAAACTCATAATTAACGTGATATGCTTGACCTAAAAATCGTATAACTTCCAGTGGAGAACTTTTCTCTTTAAAATCGCCTACCCTATATTCCACCGTCAATTTTTCCTTGGCTACCTCAAAATAAGGAATAGCTCGAGGCTTTTCATTTTGAGTATTCATGTAACAATTTCCTATTGTAAAAGCAGTATTAGCATTCTTTTTATCTATTGCAAACATCTCCAATAAAATTGGAAGAGCTTTTCTGTAGTTTTCTACTTCTAAATAAGTGAAAGACTCAGCATACAGTTCTTTGAAACTCTTATCTTGAGCTAAAACATTTATCGACAAAAAAAATGCCGCAAAAAGAAATAATAATCCTTTATTCATATCTAATATATTTATTCAATTCTTTAATCAATTTTTCAGGCGGTCGTTTCGGAGATTTTGATTCTCCATCAATAAAAACAAGCACCGTATCCCCAAAATTAAGCTTTTCATCTTTATCATTATAAGTTTCGTAGGTAAATTTTATTTTTACACCTGGCATCTCCTTTATGAAAACATGAATTGTAAGCTCCTCGTCATAGTATGCTGGCTTAAGGTATTTAATATTAAATTCAGATACTGGAAGGAATGTCCCTTCTTCTTCCAACAACTTATAGCTTACTCCAAGATTTCTTAATGCTTCTACCCTTGCAACTTCAAAATAGGTTGCATAATTTCCATAATAGCAATATCCCATTTTATCGGTTTCCGCATATCGAACTCTAACTTTAGTTTTAAAACTATACATACTTGTTATTCCTATATAATAATTTAACTTTATGCGTTGCAAAATTAACAATGAACTATTATTTCAAATACATATTCTTCCTCTGTATATTACTGACTCTAGCCGGATGTAAACAACAATACAAATTAACTGATTCAAAGTCAGGAAATAAAGAAATAAACAACGAATTATCAACAAATAGCTTTTTAGAAACTATCATCTCCCCTTACAGAACAGAACTAGCCTCTAAAATGAATGAAGTTATAAACACTTCACTAATCGACATGGAAGTCGGCGCTCCTGAAGGTTTACTTGGAAATTTTGTTTGCGACCTTACTTATATGAAAGCAAAAGAAATAAGCAATAAAAATGTTGATTTTTGCCTTTTAAATAACGGAGGACTTAGAACCCCTTTGCCAAAAGGAGAAATAACACGCGGAAAAATATTTGAATTAATGCCTTTTGAAAATGAAATCGTAATAGTGGAGATATCAGGAGAAAATATGATAGCTCTTATAGATTACATAAAAACAAAGTCGCTTATGTCGAATTCCAGAAAAGCTGGTGTTCCTGTTAGTGGATTAAGAATGATAATTAATAAGGACGAAGTATCAGATGTTAAAATTGGCATGTTCGCTTTTGACAAGTCTAAAAATTACAGAGTCGCAACTTCAGACTATCTTTCTAACGGTGGCGATCACATGGGTTTTTTTTTAAATCCAATTTCTATTGAAAATACAGGAATCAAATTAAGAGATGCTATTTTAACACATATCATCAACCTGAATAATAAAAACCTTGAATTAAACTCGGAACTCGACGGAAGAATTTACCATGCAGAATAGAAGGGGATTTGTAAAGAATATTATAATGGGGACTGCTGGAATCGCTACCCTTAGTTCATTTGATTTATTTGACTTAGTAAGAAAAGACAATCTTGTCAAATTAACCATTTTACACACAAATGATATGCACAGTCGAATTGACCCTTTTGGACCAAACGACAAGAAGTATGCGAATCGAGGTGGAATGTCCAGAGTTGCTACCTTGGTTGAAAAAATCAGAAAGGAAGAAAGCAATGTCCTATTATTAGACGCAGGAGATATTTTTCAAGGCACACCTTATTTTAATATTTTTGGTGGAGAAGTTGAATTAAAATTAATGAGCCAGATGAAATATGACGCCAGCACAATTGGCAATCATGATTTCGACAATGGGATTGAGGGATTTAACAAAGTTCTTCACAATGCTAATTTCCCTTTTCTATGTGCAAATTATGATTTTAACGACACCATACTAAAGGGTAAAACAAAGCCTTACCATATAATAGAGAAGCAAGGAATTAAGATCGGCATATTTGGAATTGGAATCGAATTAGACGGATTGGTTGATTCAAGATTATGCGGTAACACTAAATACAATGATCCGATTACAGCTGCAAATAAATACGCTAAACTCTTAAAGGAGGAACATGCATGCAATATGGTAATTTGCTTATCCCATTTAGGACATGAATATGAGTCAGAAATTCTATCTGACAAAACTCTTGCAAAGAGCACAGAAAACATTGACTTAATTATTGGAGGTCATACACATACATTTCTTGAAAAAGCTGTAACTTTTTCTAATAAGATTGGACAACCTATTTTAATAAATCAAGCTGGTTGGGCAGCTTTGAGCCTTGGTAGAGTAGATTTCTATTTTAATCGAAAAAAAGAGCGAGTAGATGATTTAAGCGCAAGTTTTAGGCCCTCTAAAAATTATGCCAATATTTAATTATTTTATGCTGTAAAACATTTCAATAAAACAATAGCAATTTCGTTTTTTTTAAAACTATTTTTTGTTAATATTTGTCAAGTGATTTAAATAACGGTTTCAACCCCTGTTTGAGCTTCAAAAAATCAAATTATTTTCAATTAATAACCTTTTAACACTTTTAAATAAAATGAGTAAAAACCTGGAAAAAGTTTGGAGCAATTGTTTAGAAGTAATAAAGGACAATGTACCTTTACAAGCATTCAAAACATGGTTCGCGCCAATCAAAGCAGTGAAGCTTAAAAGCAACATATTAACGATTCAGGTTCCTTCACAGTTTTTTTATGAGTGGTTGGAAGAACATTACATTGAATTATTAAAGAAAACGATACGGAAAGAAATTGGACCTGATGCTAAACTTGAATACAGCATCATTATGGAGAATAACAAAAATAGCTCTAATCCATATACTGTAAAAATTCCCACCACCGATAAACGAGCTATTAAAAACAGACCCGTTGCAATGCCATTGGACATAAGTTCTAATCCGATTAGAAACCCATTCATTATACCAGGTCTTCGAAAAGTAAATGTTGATTCAAACTTAAATCCGAATTACTCATTTGAAAACTTTGTAGAAGGTGATTGTAATAGACTTGCCAGATCTGCTGGATATGCTGTAGCAGAAAAACCAGGAGGAACCGCATTCAACCCACTATTAATCTACGGTGGTGTTGGACTTGGGAAAACACACTTATCGCATGCGATTGGAATCTCTATTAAAAATAGATTTCCTAATAAAACAGTACTGTATGTCTCGTCTGAAAAATTTACGCATCAATTTATTGATTCAGTAAAAAATAACAACACAAACGACTTTATACATTTCTATCAGATGATAGACGTGTTGTTAATTGATGATGTTCAATTTTTTGCAGGAAAAGAAAAAACACAAGATGTATTTTTCCATATCTTCAATCACTTGCACCAAACAGGAAAGCAGCTAGTTCTTACTTCTGACAAACCACCGGTTGAACTGCAAGGGATGGAACAAAGATTATTATCCCGTTTCAAATGGGGACTATCTGCAGATTTACAAGTTCCTGATTTAGAAACTAGAATAGCGATACTTCAAAAGAAAATGTATCAAGACGGTATAGAACTCCCGAAAGAAGTTATCGAATACCTAGCCTATAGCATCTCAACAAACATTAGAGAACTAGAGGGAGCATTAATTTCATTAATTGCACAATCTTCTTTAAATAAAAAATCTATTACGCTAGACTTAGCTAAACAAATGATAGATAAATTTGTTAAGAACACAGCACGTGAGGTTAGCATCGAATACATTCAAAAGGTAGTTTGTGATTATTTCGACTTGCCAATCGAGTTAATGAAATCGAAAACAAGAAAAAGAGAAGTTGTTCAAGCAAGACAAATTGCAATGTACTTCTCTAAGAAAATGACTAAATCTTCATTAGCAAATATAGGAATGCATTGCGGAGGAAAAGATCACGCTACCGTGCTACATGCCTGCCGTACGGTAAATAACTTAGCAGACACAGACAAAACATTTAGAAGATATCTGGATGATTTAGAAAAGAAACTAAGCCTTCAATAACAAACTTAAAACTCCTTTATTTAATTAGAAAGGAGTTTTTTTTGGTCTAAGTCAAAACTACAAGTTCTTTATTTAAGAAATAATTCTACCTGAACTTATTCATCAAGAGCTAATTTACTTCTTCTCTACTTTTACTCTTTTTAAGCTCAGCATATTTAATGAATTACCTTCCAATCCGTCGACTTTATTATTCACACATCTAAATGTTTCTGCATAAAAAAGAGGTATAACCGGAACCTCCTCTTGAATTATTAACTGCATTTTCTTATACAATCCATAGCGCGTTCTATTATCATTTTCATATAAAGCTGCCTCATAAAGTAAATCATATTCTGGGTTATTAAAATGTGTATAATTAGAACCATTTTCAGGATAAAAATTATTACTGTAAAACAACTGAAAATAATTAATCGCATCTGGATAATCAGCCACCCATGACTTTCTGTAAAAGTTTACATCGAACAATGCTATTCTTTGAGTCATAGAAGAAGTAGTATGTATATCAACATTTACTTTTAGCCCTAAATTACCCATTGCTTTTTGTAAATATTGACATAAACTTTGAAATTCAACGGTTGCAACTAAAGTAATTTCAGGCGCGCCTTCTCCATTTGGATAACCGGCTTCAACTAATAACTGCTGTGCTCTTTCAAAATCAAAATTAAACCCATCAATTTTATAATGATCAAAACCCGGCATTCCATACGGAACAAAACCCTTTGACGCTGGCTCCCCGATACTGTTTTTCTGATATTTTATTATCTCCTCCCTGTCAATTCCATACCCTATGGCTTGCCTTACTAATTTATTCCTTAAAGGACTATCCCGAACACTTTCCATTCTAACATCCATTAATATTCCCAAATAATCCGTATTTAACCATGGTAATTTCTGAAGATAAAAATCATTCTGTAATTCCTTTCTCAACTGACCATTGGTAGTTATAAGTTCATCTTTATCATCTTCACTTAATCCAGAAATCATATCAAGTTTACCCATTTTAAATCTTAAATATTCTTGGCTTTTTGTTTTCATAAAACTTACAGATACAGCATCTAAATAAGGTAATCGAACTCCATCTTCGTCTCGTTCAAAATAATTTTTATTTTTTACCATTACCAATTTAATTTCAGGCTTCCATGATTTAAACATAAACGGCCCTGTTCCGACCGGATGCTGACCAAAATCTAACCCGTAATTCTCAATAACTTCTGGAGGAACAATTGAGCAAAACGGCAACGATAGCTGAAATATAAATGATGGCTGTGGTTCTTTAAGGAAAATTTTAATAGTAAAATCATCAACAGCGACCATTCCTCTAAATTTTGACAATTCACTTCTGTCAATATTTTGAAAAACATACTTTCCAGAAGAAGCTGTATTAGGATCAATAATTCGCAAGAATGAATAAATAACATCATCCGCAGTTACTAACCTTCCATTACCTCCTTGAAAACTTTCATTATCATGGAAATAAACGTCATTGCGCAAATAGAATGTATACTCTTTTCCATTTTCCGAAATCTCCCATCTATCGGCAATTGATGAAACAACCTCTAGCTTGCTATTTAATGAAACCAATCCATTAAATATCTGACTGACTGCAATGAAATCTTCAAAGCCGCGGACAAATGCAGGGTCTAGGGTTGATATTCCAGCAGATTCATTGTACCTAAAAACGGTTTTCTCCGTATCAGACTCTCCTTCTTTTTGTGTTCCACCGCATGAAGTTACGAATAATAACAAAAGGAATATTTGTAGTACTTTTTTCATAAGGATTGTAATTGCAATACGATATTACAAAATTACCCAACGCTTTATAATGCGACCTAAATTTTGTTCTTCACAATGTTATTCACAGAAAACAAATCTACATTCAGTTTCGTGCAATTAATATTTATAGATTTGCAACATGAATAAAGTAAGATCTTGGATTAGCGCATTTCGTCTAAGGACACTCCCATTATCCCTGTCAAGTATTTTAATGGGGTCTATCATTGCTTATTCTCAGAATAAATTCATGCTTGAAATAGCTGTTTTAGCAACTGCAACAACAGTTTTTTTGCAAATATTATCCAATTTGGCTAACGACTATGGCGATTCCAAAAAAGGAACAGACAATGCCAACAGAGTTGGCCCAGAAAGAGCAGTACAAAGCGGAGCTATTTCTTTACGTGAAATGAAGAATGGAATTATAATCAGTAGTCTATTATCTTTACTGTCTGGAATTGCCTTGATCTACATTGGACTTAAAGACTGTAATCTTGCGTATCTTGTTTTATTCTTTGTTTTAGGCATAGCATCCATTGCCGCAGCAATCAAATACACTTTAGGTAAAAACCCATATGGATATGCCGGTCTTGGGGATTTATTTGTCTTTCTTTTTTTTGGAATTATTGGAGTTATCGGAACATATTTTTTACACACTCACAATTTCGAACTGGTATTAGTCCTCCCGGCCACAACCATTGGACTGCTTAGCGCAAGTGTACTTAACATGAATAACATGAGAGACATAAAAAATGATGCAGAAAGCAATAAAAAAACATTAGTTGTTAAATTGGGTATTAGAAAATCAAAAACTTACCACACAATGCTTATTCTAGGAGCAATTATATCTTTCACTACCTATTTAATATTGAAAGAAAGTTCATACACTTTTTTGATTTGCACAATACCATTACCTATTTTGATCCTCAACCTAAAAAAAGTTTGGTCTTTTAAAGACAATCGAGAACTAGACCCTGAATTAAAAAAACTAGCATTAAGCACTTTTCTTCTTACACTTCTTTTTGGAATCAGCTCTATCCTTTAGCTAATTTTTCTTTGTATAAAAATTTTTTCTGAGAGGACTCAAATGGTCTATAGATATAGTATACATAACCCTTTTCAATTTTTATATTTTCAATAAATCGGAATTTAAGCTTAGTAGTTTTTCCAATAACACCTATTCTATAATTTATTTGCCTTACGTAAGTATATCCACCTCCATTATAAATTGCATAAATCAACTTTTCCAACTTATCTTCAACTATAGGTTGCTCCCATTTCTCTCCTTTAGGAGCTTGATTATAATTCATGAAATACACCCCTGCTCTATCGTTATATTGATCAAATTTTAAAATTTTGTTTTTGTATTGATCAAAAATTAAAACGGTATCATTAATTATAAAAAGAGGTGCATACACTGACTTATATAATATATCATGCGTGAATGAATTTGCTCCAATCCAAATTTCCTTATCAATACCGGTAGACTGCTCTTTCCGATATGCCCACAATTTATCTCTACCACTTACATATTTATATTGCGCCCGGTACAATTCCATCATAAAATCATCTTTCACTTCATACAGTTCAGTATGCAAAGTATCATACCTTTCAGTGACATAAAATTTTACAGCCGGATATAGCTCGTTATAATTTGAGTAATAATACTTATCTCCAATTGTATCAATTACTCTATGATGAAAACCATAAAAATCTTCATCCCTTATAGAAAGTAAATGGATATGCTCTCCCCGTATATTTATTCCATAAATCTTATCTTCGCACACCACATAATTGTTTGCTGCATAATCCATATACAAATATAAAGCTCGACTAGGTAAGGTATAAGTATCAATCAATTTTTGATTGGAATCGGTTAACAATAATTTAGCTTGTATATCTAGAGTTTTCTCATAAACTAAAAGTAGTAACCTCTGGTCTAGCAACAACGAATAGTCTTCAACCGAATACTGCGCACTTCCAAAAACAGTATCTATCTTATGAGACAAAACTGTAATACCAATGAGCGTTTTTTCCAGTAAAACAATATTATTCCAGTAAAGCGTATCGCCAATAATCTTTCTTTTTACAATTTTATCTGTCAATCGCTGTGAGTAAGATTTAAAGCCAACGTGACTAAAAATTACCGGAAGTTCCGATTTGTAATGAATTTTCACTTGGAATTCACCATTTCTATTTGTACATATAACTTGTTTACCAATTTTAACTTTAACATCTGGAATTGGAACTTTCTCTTTTCCGCTGCCGTCATAAACTTTCCCAGACAAAATAAACTCTCTTTGTTCTTGTCCAAAAGAAACAGCAATGTTTAAAAAGATTGTTATTAGTAGTAAAAGTGACTTCATATTTTATACTGATGCAAGAATATTTTTTATCCATAAAAAATCGCCATTCGTTTAACACAAATGACGACCCAAATTTATATCAACAAAAATTAAACTTTTAACATCCAGTTAAAACGATCTTCAATTTTACCATATTTAATATCTTCTAATTCTTGTTTTACCTTATTTGAAAACTCTCTGTTTTCAACTGGAGGTAACTCATAATCTACACCTTTATAATTTATAAGACTTATTTGAGCAATAGTAGCAGCGGTTCCGGCACCAAATGCTTCGGTCAAATTACCCGCTTCAATAGCTTCTATAACTTCAGACACTAAAACTTTTCTTTCTTCCACTTTACACCCCCAATCTCTTGCTATATCAATTACACTTCTTCTGGTAATACTCGCCAAAATAGTGTCACTGGATTTTGGAGTTATCAACGTATCTCCTATTTTGAAAATAACATTCATAGTACCAGCCTCTTCAATATACTTGTGCTCTAATGCATCTGTCCAAATTAACTGACGGTAACCTTTTTCTTGCGCTATTTTGGCAGGATACAATGCTCCGGCATAATTTCCTGCTGCTTTCGCAAAACCAGTACCACCTTTTACTGCTCTAGAATATTCAATTTCTATTTTAACTTTTACCGGTTCAGAATAATATGACCCTACTGGGCAAGTAAATATTATAAATTTATATGTATCCGACGGCTTGATTCCTACAAATGGATCTGTTGCAATCATAAAAGGTCGAACGTAAAGAGAGCAATCATCCTTGTTTGGAACCCAATCCATATCAATCTTAATTAAAGTCTTTAATGACTCGATAAACACATCAATTGGAATCTCTGGCATGCACATTCTTCGAGCAGACACATTAAATCTTTGTGCATTTTCTTCAGGACGAAACAACCGAACCTCACCATCACTTGTTCTATAGGCCTTCATGCCTTCAAAAAAGGATTGCCCATAATGCAAAACAGATGTAGCAGGTGAAAACTTCAAATCAGCATAAGCAGTAATCTCAGGGTTTTTCCATTCTCCATCCGCATATTCCATAACAAACATATGATCAGAAAAAACTCTTCCAAAAGTTAGATTATCCCAATCCAACTTATCTATGCTACTATCAACCTTTCTACTAATTTTAATATCCATTGTTTCTGCCACCATAATCTTGCTGCTTTAATTTCCTTGCGAAGCTAATAATAAATCTACTATTTCACTACTTTACGAATATACTAATAATAAAGTATTATTTAAAGGATTAGTTGTACCCGACGCCCTGCTATTAAATATAATGCTGAATTTTGGATATGATTGAAAATTATAGCGCGTTTAACCTAAATAAGATACAATAATATTAATTTAGTAGAAATTTTACAAACCTAAATGTCGGGTAATATACATAGCGTTTTGCAGGAGTTTTGGGGATTTGAAAATTTCCGAGAGATGCAAGAGGAAATTATTCAATCTATACTTGACAGCAAAGATACATTAGCTTTATTACCAACAGGAGGCGGGAAGTCTATCTGTTTTCAAGTTCCTGCGCTAACTAAGGATGGAATTTGCTTGGTGGTTTCGCCACTAATAGCACTCATGAAGGATCAAGTAGAAAACCTAAAAAAAAGGGGGGTTAACGCAGAAACTCTCGTTTCTGGAATGAGTAAACGCGCTATCGACATACTCCTTGACAACTGCATATATGGGAAAATTAAGTTCTTATATGTCTCCCCTGAACGACTTAAAAGCGAATTATTTATTGTTAGGTTAAAAAAAATGAATGTCAATTTAATTGCTATAGATGAAGCGCATTGCATTTCTCAATGGGGATATAACTTTAGACCTTCTTATTTGGAAATTATTAATTTGCGTGATATATTACCTAATATCCCTATTCTAGCATTAACTGCTACCGCAACGCCAAAAGTCGTAATCGACATTCAAGAAAAACTAGGTTTTAAAAAACCAAATGTCTTACAGAAAAGTTTTAAAAGGGACAACATTCATTACATCGTAATTAACGATGAAGATAAAATGGGTAGAATGATGAAAATCATTAAAAAAGTACCTGGCACCGGCATTATTTATGCTTTAAATCGTAAAAAAACACAAGAAATAGCTCATTTCTTACAAAAAAGGGGGATATCAGCTGAATATTATCACGCTGGTATAACTCCCGAAAAAAGAAGCCTAATTCAAGCTGATTGGTCAAGTAATAAAACCCGAATAATCGTTGCTACTAACGCATTCGGAATGGGGATTGACAAACCTGACGTTCGCTTCGTTATTAATTTAGAGTTAACCGATTCAATAGAAGCATATTTTCAAGAAGCTGGAAGAGGCGGACGAGACGAAGAAACAGCCTACGCAGTTTTGCTTATTAATGAAAATGACCGGATCAACTTAATTAATAGAGTTAAAAAAAGCTTTCCTGAAAAAGAGCAAATTAAAAAAGTTTATTTCGCTATATGCAACCAACTGCGTATTGCAATAGGCGCAGGTGAAGACGCCACCTATCCCTTTAATATTAATGACATTAAAGCGCAACAAAACCAAAATGTTCTAGAAATTTACAACTCTGTCAAGTTCCTGGAGCAAGCTGGATATTTCGAATTAAGCGAAGCTTATTACTCCCCTTCTCGCATAAAGATCGAAATGAATAGCAGCGAATTATATGAGTTCCAAATTAGAAACAAAAAGTACGACCCCTACATTAAGTTGCTTCTTAGAAGTTATGGAGGTTTATTCGATGACTTTTCTAAAATTAAAGAATTTGACTTAGCTACCCGTTCAAGACAAACGATCAGTGTTATTAGAAAAATATTAAGAGAACTACACAAGCTTGAAGTAATAATATACGAGGAACAAAACGAGCTTCCTTTATTAACTTTCCTGCAGCCAAGAGTGGACTTAAAACACCTTCGTTTGGCTAAAGAAATTTATGACATTAGAAAAGAAGAAGCTTTGATAAAAATGGATGCAGTAATTAACTATGCATTTTCAAATGACACCTGCCGAAGTCAATTACTTCTCGCCTATTTTGGAGACTCCAACACTGATTGCGGAGTTTGCGATGTATGTCTTTCAAAAAAACGAGACAAAAACCTCAATTCCAAGCAGTTTAAAAAAATCCAGAATGACATAACTAACCTATTGCAAAACAAGACTTTAGAGCCTAGCGAACTGATAATAAAATTAGGCTCTAAACACAAAGAAAAGAATGTTCGAATTATGGTTCAGTGGTTGCTTGATGAGAATATTATAAAATTAACCGAATTGAATAAAATTAAAATAACGTAATGCGGGTTTTAGTTCTCTTCCCTTTATTATTATTTACTTTTCAGTCATTTGGGCAGTCCGATACTGTTTCTATTGTTTTGAAAAAAGC
>CAWUXI010000002.1:0-57419 GCA_963926405.1 uncultured Flavobacteriales bacterium | reverse complement strand
GGATATGGGAGCGAAGGAGGAGGAACAAGAGAATAACGCGATAGATTCTGCGGAAGTTAAATTACCTGATTTATCAGAGGACTTGGCGGAATTTGAGGAAAATAATGCAACCGCGGAACAAGACTCAGTAATGAAAGATAGCATATAACAAGAATTTGAAACACAAAAAAGCCGATAACATAATTTGTTATCGGCTTTTTAAATTATTAAAATGTGAGACTACGATCTTAGTGCGCTCCCATCATTTTTTCCATTTCTTTGTAAGAAGCACATCCTTTCATTTCTTCCATCATCGCTTCTAGCTCTTCATCAGATTTTCCTTCTTCCATTGCTTGACATTTCTTCATTTCGTCAGCATACTTTTCAGTGATTGCTGTCATTTTTTCCATGTCGCCACCTAAATCTTTCATTTCATTCATCATTGCAACCGACATATCAGCACAATCACATACTCCACTGCCCCCGCCACAAGAAGCAAGGAACATTGCAGAAATTACTCCTGCAGATACAAATAATTTTTTCATCTTTATTAATTTAAATTAGTTAACTAGTGTCAAATATATCATTGATATTGGGTTAATACAATAAAAGTTAATTTTTATTCAATTCCTTAATAGCAACTTGTATGTCATTATCAAAGGGGATTGAAATAAAAAAACGAGCTTCTTCATCCCATAAGTAAGTTGCCAATTCCGATTTGAGCTGGTTTTTAATACGGTTTTTGGAAGCTTTTATTCCGAATAAATCTTGTTCAATACCATGTTCTGAAAATGCGTAGTCGACAAATTCATTAAACATTTGCTCAGTAATAGAATACTGAGTATTAAATTCTTTCGCATCTTTATATTTCAATTTAGCTCGATTCTTGTCAATATAATCAAAGCAATAATCTCGGTAAGCTGCAGAGTATGCTAATGAGGATAAATAGAGCGAAGATCCAGAAGTGTCAATTGGAATAAATAAGTCTGGCATAATTCCTCCACCACCATAAACAGTTCTTCCTTGCGGAGTTGTGAATTTTTCTGCATTTTCAAATATCACACTGTCCAATTCTTGCAATTCTCCATTTTCATAACGATTCATAATATCATTATAATAGTCTATCCCGTTTCCGTAAGGTTTTTGAATACATCTTCCAGTCGGAGTATAATAACGAGATACGGTTAATCTCATTTCAGATCCATCTTCTAGATTTATAGGTTGTTGCACTAAACCTTTGCCAAAAGTCCTACGTCCCATTATCAGTCCTCTGTCATTATCTTGGATCGCTCCGCTTACTATTTCACTTGCAGAAGCTGTTCCGCTATTAACGAGGATAACCAATTCATTATTTTCAAAATTCCCGTATCCAGACGAAAAATATTCTTGCTTCTTTTGATGCGCACCTTCTGTATAAACTATTGACTTTCCTCCAGGTAAAAATTCATCCGCTACACTTGTGGCTCCATGCAAATAACCTCCTCCGTTATTTCTTAAGTCAAAAACCAACTTTGTCATACCTTGAGTTTTTAAATCAGCAACGGCATAAGCAAATTCTGTATCTGTTTTGTTGGAGAAATTTTTAAGCCGAATGTACCCTATAGTGTTGTTTACCATAAAGGAAGCGTCAATTGATGGTAAAGGGATTGACCCTCTAGTGATTTCTATATCCTTAGGGTTCAAGTAGGAATTATTTACTATTTTCAATTCTACTTTTGTCCCAAATTCGCCTTTTAAGAGTCCATGAACATCTTCAATTTTTAATCCAGTTCCAGCTATTTTGTCTCCATCAACTTCAAGTATTCTGTCACCAGCTTTTAGCCCAGCTGCCTCCGATGGCCCACCAGGAATAACGTTGGTTATCATCAAAGTGTCACGTAAAATAATAAACCGAATTCCAACACCTCCAAAGTGACCTTGTAACTCTTCATTCTGCCTTTCTACGTCTTTTGATGAAATATATGCTGAATGAGGATCTAATTTTGCGAGCATGCCGGAAATAGAAGTCTCAATTAATTCTTCTCTATCTATGGAGTCTACATAATGAGACTCGATTACATCTAGTACATGATTTAATTTAATAACCTGCTCCTTTTGTATTATTTTCTCTTGAGAACGGAACTGACCTGCACCAATAAAGTAGGTGATGGCAGAGAAAATTCCGATTAGTAAAGGAGTTAAAATAAGCAGCCAATTGTATGAATTACCGCTCTTTTTAACGGTACCTTTTGTTGACGAGATATAGCTACTTACTTCTATTTCTTTGTATTCCTCTTCCATTAAAGATTTTCAATTTGAACAACTTCAACGCCAGCTTTTTCTAAAAATTGTAGCCCTGAGTTATCTTTGTAGCCCTGATTGTATACTATGCGTTTTATTCCCGCTTGGTGAACCAGTTTTGAACATTCTTTGCAAGGAGACAACGTTAAATAGAGTGTAGCTCCCTCACAGCTATTTGTACTATTCGCAACTTTTAAAATGGCATTAGCTTCTGCATGTAAAACGTACCATTGTGTATCTCCAGCTTCATCTTCACAACAATTTTCAAAACCGGTTGGTGTACCGTTAAAACCATCAGAGATAATCATTCGCCCTTTAACTATTATAGCTCCTACCTGCTTGCGTTCACAATGCGATAATTTTGCCCATTCTGATGCCATTCGCAAATAAGCTTTGTCAAAGCGCTCCTGCTTTTTTGTATTGTCTGATATTGTTTCTTGTAGTTTCACTGTTGCGAAAATAGATAATTACTCAAAGATGCGCTTGTTTTTATTTGTGATTTCTTCATTACATACATTTTTATTGTAAAAACTGACGCAGCTATTTGACCAATTGTTGTATGTCTCCTGATTCAAATTAACGGCCTGATTGATTGAGTCTATAAGTGAAATGGAGTCTCGTAAATCAAAATTCCATCCAATACTTTTATATTCTAAATCTAACCAGGGAGTTTGATCGCTAATTAAAACGGGACAACCGCTATTCCAAGAATCAACTATCGAATGCGAAAAGCTTTCCCCTTTTGTTGGAAACAACATAAAATGGTATTCAGCTTGCAGTTTTATTTTTAGTTCTTCATTAGGTATCGGGCCTTTATAATTAACTTTTATGTTACTCGGTAATTGCTTGATTTGGGTTTCAATTTTCTGCAAGTACTCCTGTTCTTCAGCTGCACCGAAGATGTCAAACAATATTTCTCCTTTCGGTTTGTGTTTTAAGAAGCAATCCAAAGCAAAAGAAATGTTCTTATGTTCAGATACTCTTCCAATAAAAAAGAAACGAGCTGCTCCTGGGTATTTATTTATTTTATTTGTTGCGTCAAATTTTACAGGGATTGAAATTGGCACGCCAACAATTATTTTAGCAGTAGATCCAAAGGTTTTAGAAATTATATTTTTTTCATCTTCACTTGTCGCGTGCCATGTAATGTTTTTGAAAAATTGAAAAAGTTTAGTTGTTTTAAGGAATACAACCTTTTTTAATGATTTAGTTCTCAGGGCTCCTTCACCTAACATTCCTCTTGGCGCAAGGACTGTTTTTAAATCCGGGAAGTGCTTGTTCCGAATGCGTAAAGGTGTAAGCGCGTATTGAGAAGAATATAAGCTGTTGAGGTACATTACATTATATTCTCGTTCTCCAATTAATTCTTTGACTGTATCTTTCGAATAATTATCAGCGCTCATATAGTATATATGAGCATCGTACTTTACATGCCATTTATTAGGTTCAACTTCCTTATATGGCTCGTCATCTGATAAATCTGTGTTTCTTGTTACAATATAAAAGTCAAAATCCTCCGAAAGTGCATGAACAATGTTAGCTACGGAACGAATTGGTCCACCTGCTTTGTAGCCAGGCAGAAACCAATCCATAAAAATGAGTATTTTTCTCTTTTTCATGGATTAAGGTGCAATACTACAACCACAATTACTTTTCATAAAGCTATTGGATTTTTGATGCCAATCAAAAGCAGCGTTATATTTGGAATTTTCCCAATAAAATTTTTCTCTAGTTTTAGGTTCGTTACCGACTTCATTCATTGTTTCTGTATCGTATAATCTACCATTTATCATTGTGTAAATTATTGTGTTGGAATTCTGAATGTCATCCAATGGGTTTTTATCCATAATAACTAAATCGGCTAATTTACCTTGCTCTAAGGATCCAATATCTTTCGACATCCCAATATAATCAGCTCCATTCATTGTTGCAGCACGAAGAGCTTCCATGTTCGTCATGCCTCCTTGTTGTAAGCTCCACAATTCCCAATGCGCTCCTAATCCTTGTAACTGACCATGAGCGCCAAGGTTTACTTTTACTCCAGCGTCACTTAATTTCTTGCATGTTTGTGAAACCAAAATATGTCCGTTGTCATATTCTTCTTGCGGAATCATCATTCTATGGCGCGCTCTTGAAGCTATAATTTGGCGCGGGTAGTACTGCAATAACTTTTTATTCTCATAAACATTGGTGTTCTGATACCAATAGTATTCGGCATTTAAACCGCCATAATTAACAATTAGAGTAGGAGTATATCCTGTTTTACTATGGCTCCATAATTCAATAATATCTTTGTAAACGGGGGCGACCGGAATGTTGTGCTCCACTCCAGTATGACCATCTAATATCATTGTCATGTTGTGATAAAAAGTTGAACCCCCCTCCGGAACAACAAAGATATTTTGTTCTCTTGCCGCTTGAATAACTTGTTGTCTTTGCTCTCTTCTTGGCTGGTTATAGCTTTTAACAGACAATGCACCAAATGCTTTTGTTCTTCTAATAGAAGAGCGCGCATCATCAAGGTTATTGATCACCGCTTTAAAATCGCCATCTGCACCATAAAGAATAAAGCCGGTTGAGTATAACCGTGGTCCAACTAGCTCCCCGCTTTTAACTAATTCAGAAAGTGCAAATACGGTTTCTGTATTTGCAGAAGGATCATGAGCAGTGGTAACACCATAAGCTAGGTTAGCATAAAACTGCCAATGTTTTTGCGTTGTTAATCCATATCTAAATGCTCCAATATGTGCATGAACATCAACAATTCCTGGCATAATGGTTTTACCTTCCATTTCGTAAACCTTAGCGTCTTTTGGTAGCGGAACTTCCTCATCTGTTCCTATTGCTTCGATTCGATTTTCGTTAATTACAATTACTCCATTTTTTATCACTTTGTCACCTTCCATTGTAATAATTGTTGCTCCTCTTAGCACAATTTTACCCTTGGGTTTATCTGTCTCTTGAACTAAGTTGACACGAATTCCTATTGTATCAATTGAGGCTATTGAATCGGGAGAATTTGGTAAGTACGTAAATTGCTGATCAATATCGTTTTCGAAGTATTCCTCTCCTAATGTCCATCTTATTTTTTTTGAATCAGCAGACCAATGTAAATTAATTCCAGCATCCCTTGCAACTTGTGAAACCGGTATTGAATTCGTTTTATTGTCAAGGCTTAACGTTTGACCTGTTTGTGGAATGGGAGCAATATATACCTTATGTAAATGAGAAAAGGCGATCCATTTGTTATCAGGACTAGGTACTAATCTATTTGCATATTTTGATGTGATATGTGTTTTCTCATCGACCCCATTTAGATCTACACTGTGTAATTCTTTCGTCAGTTCACCAAAGTAGGTCCCTCCAGTTTGGAAAAACACACGTTTTTGATCTTTAGTAAACGCAGGGTATTCCCCTTTTTCAACCACAAAGTATGGATTTCCTCCGCTAGCATCCATAATATAAATGCCAGGATTTTTTACAAATGAATGCCCCTGCTCATTATTCCCCGGTTCCTTTAAATAGATAATGCTTAAGCCATCTAAAGAGTAAGAAGGAGTTCTGAAGATTCCTTTTTCAGAACTTAATTTAACTGGAGATCCACCCGTAGAGGGAATTGCATAAATTGCGCCTAACTCTTTGTCATTCCAAGTGACATAAACGATGGTTTTTCCATCGGGAGAAAAATTGGGTTCAAATTCAAAGTCTGTTCCTTTCGTTATTCGTTTTGGTTTCCCATTTGGTAATTGCTTTGACCATAAATATCCAAGCGCATTAAAAACTAAAGTTTTTCCATCAGGTGAAGTGACAGCATGTCTTATCACTTTTGCAGTAAATTTGTCTGGAGATACAGGGGTCTCAAATTCTAATGTTTCCGCAATTTTTAAATGAACATCTGCAGAAAAAGGAATTTCTGTAACAGTCAGCGACTCTATATTGATGTTGTTAATCTTTCCGCCAGACCAAATGACAATATTTTTGTTGTCAGGCATCCAGCTAAACCCAGTATAAACGCCAAATATAGCCCAAGCTTCTTGTTGGTCTTTGTTTAATTTATCGTAAACGGGCCACTCGTCACCAGTTGTTAAATCATGGATGTATAGTACAGATTTAGTATCTATCCTTTTAACAAAAGCAAGTAAATTCCCATCTCTAGAAAGTTGTGGGCGAGCAGCGCCACCTGGTCCACCGGTAATCGTTTTAATTTCGCCATCTTCAAACGTGTATCTTTTGATTACATAAATCTGTTTGTTGGGATCTTTGTTATATTGAAAAAATCCGCCTGGATACATGTCCTCACTATAATAGAGGTATTGTCCATCCGAAGAAACACATGGTTCATTAACGTCCTGTTGCTCATTTTTCTTTTTGGTTAACTGTAGTCCGCTTCCACCTGTAACATGATACATCCACATCTCACCAGCACCTGCGGATCGTTCAGCTGTAAAGTGTTTTCGAGCAATTAATGAGTTGCCGTCGCTTGTCCAAACGGCATTGTTTACTAATCTAAAATCCTCTTTTGTAATTTGCTTGGCTTCAGATCCGTCAAGGTTCATTATCCAAATATTATCTCCACCTCCAGCATCACTTGTGAAAGATATTTTTCCACCGTCAGGGCTAAATCTTGGTTGGATTTCGAAAGGAATACCTTCACGTAATACCTTTGCTTTTCCTCCCGAAATTGGCATGATGTATATGTCACCAACCATATCAAAAACGATGTTTTTTCCATCTGGACTTACGTCTAAATTCATCCATGTTCCTTCATCGGTGGTGAATTTCAAATCTTGAAAATTCCACTCCCCTTTTGGGTTAGAAACATCCCATTTTTCTTCCTTTTTTTGGCCAATCGAAAAAAGAGTAATTCCTACAAATATTGATGTGAATATTGATTTCATTGAGTAAATTTTGGATAGCGAATTTAGTGTTTTTCCTGTATCTATTCTGTTTTCATTACACGAATGGTAGGAGTGAAAAGGCATTCGGGTAAAACTACCTCAATTCTACCTCAGCAATTCTACCAAAACTTCCAATAGCAACTCCCTTAAGGTTCTCGTTAAATAAAATTGCATTGAACCCTGTGGAGTCTAATATTGTCCAGTTTGCCCCGCCATTATATGAGATGTCAGTTCCAGAGGTGCCAGTCGATATGTAAGTATCATCTTGGACGTAGGTTACGCAGCTTCTATAGTGCTGTATTCCTTCTGATAAATGCCAGGTTAGCCCGGCATCTGATGTGTAAATTTTAGAACTATCACAAGTTGGGTTTTCCCAGTTTCCTCCAACAGCTATGCCATTCGTTGCATCTTTGAAAGCCATCGAATAAATTCCTTTCCCACCTGATCCATGCAACATCGGTGTCTCAACAACGGTCCAATTCTCACCATAGTCTTTGCTAATAAGAACCCTAGCTTTATCTCCACCAAGGCCAATATATGCTGTGCCATTTTCCTTACAGACGATTCCTGTGCCACTAGCTGCAAAACCGGCTTCTACTTCTAAATTTTCTGGAATGTTTTCTTGCGGTATACGGCTCCAAGTTTCACCACCGTTTGTTGTTTTTAAGATAAAATGGTAGCCACTTAGTGGATCACCATAAACGAGGCCAACCGAATCGTTCCAAAAATCCATGCCATCCATAAAAACCAAAGAGTCCATGTTGGAATAGACTTTCCTCCATTCTGTTTCTCCCTTTTTTATTTTCCAGATATGACCAGGCGATGCTATACCCATTGCTAAAATAGAACTGTCACTCAATACATGAATATCTCTAAGGTCCGTATATTTTGCCTGAAATAATTCAATTTGTTCCAATTGGAATGTCTGGATTAGAATTTTACCATCAGTTCCGCTAATAAAAAAAGCCTCCTCAATTTGAAACAACCCTCTAAAGTGGTTTAATGTGTCATTCGTGTTTAATGGGGTTATTAAAAATAACAAGCTGTCTGAAACTATATCACAACATGAATTTGAAGTAGTTTCATCCTGTTTAGAAATAGAGTTTTTGTCTTCGGAGCAAGCGAAAAGGAATAGCGTAATTAATGTAAAAATGAGAATTTTCATAGTGTAAAAATAAAAAACCTCACAGCACTTATGCTATGAGGTTCGTATGTTTGTGAATTCGTTCTATAACGATCCAATCATTTTCTTCGGGTCGACCCAGTTGTCATATTCTTCTTCCGGAACATAACCTAAACGAATAGCCTCTTCTCTTAAAGTTGTGCCGTTTGCATGCGCTGTATTTGCAATTTCAGCAGCTTTGTAATAACCAATTTTGGTGTTCAAGGCAGTAACTAGCATCAACGAATTGTTTAATAACTCATCAATTCGAGCCTGGTTTGGTTCAATTCCAGCCGCACAATTCAAGTCAAACGATACACAAGAGTCTCCGATTAGCTCCGCTGATTGCAACAGGTTGTAGGCCATCATAGGTTTAAAGACGTTTAATTCATAATGCCCTTGCAAGCCTCCAACAGAGACAGCAACATCATTGCCCATTACTTGAGCACAAACCATTGTTATTGCTTCCGCTTGCGTTGGATTTACTTTTCCTGGCATAATTGAAGATCCCGGCTCATTTGCTGGAATTGTAATTTCACCAATTCCTGAACGCGGACCAGAAGCCATCATTCGAATATCATTCGCAATTTTATTTAACGAAACAGCAATTTGTTTCAATGCTCCATGTGTTTCCACAATTGCATCATGCGCTGCTAATGCTTCAAATTTGTTTTCCGCAGTGATAAAAGGTAAGCCTGTAAATTCTGCTATTTTCTTAGCAACTAAAACATCATATCCAGCAGGAGTATTGAGTCCCGTACCTACCGCGGTTCCTCCTAGCGCTAATTCAGAAAGGTGCGCTAATGTGTTTTTTAACGCTTTTAGTCCATGGTCTAATTGTGAAACGTAACCAGAAAATTCTTGACCTAGTGTTAATGGTGTAGCGTCCATTAAGTGAGTCCTTCCGATTTTAACAACATCTTTAAATGCTTCTGATTTAGCTTTTAGCGTGTCTCTTAATTGTTCAATTCCTGGGATTGTTTTTTCTGCAATCATTTTATAACAAGCAATGTGCATTCCTGTAGGAAATGTGTCGTTACTAGATTGTGATTTGTTGACATCATCATTTGGCGAAAGTGTTTTTTCTCCTTCTCCGATTTTGTTTCCTGCTAATTCGTGACCTCTATGAGCCACAACTTCATTAACATTCATATTGCTTTGTGTTCCAGAGCCTGTTTGCCATATAACTAATGGAAATTGGTCATTTAATTTCCCTTCAATAATTTCTTCACACACTTTAGAAATTAAATCTCGTTTTTCAGAAGATAATACGCCTAGTTCACAATTTGCATGTGCCGCCGCTTTCTTTAAATATGCAAATGCATGCACTATTTCAATGGGCATCGAAGCGGATGGTCCTATTTTAAAGTTATTCCTTGACCTTTCTGTCTGTGCTCCCCAATATTTATCACTTGGAACTTTTACCTCTCCAATGGTATCTTTTTCGATTCTATAATCCATATATGTAAAATTTTATTTTAACTTCGCCTAAAGAATTCAAAATTACAAGTTATGTTCATAGGTAGTGCATTATTTATATGTTTTTTCGGTTTGGCATTTTGGCCATTAATTTTTGTCATGGGATTTGTCGGGGTTTGGGCGAATTGGGGAGCTATGGAAATGGTAAAAGCAAAATTCGCGAAAAGAGGATTTAAGGAGGAAGTTTAAAACTTTACACTTCAATATATTGAAAAGGCTTATCAGAAATGATAGGCTTTTTTTGTGCGTAAAGTTTCCTAAGAGACTAGCACAGATAGATATTTAATGTTGTAAGAGAGGAATTGGAAGTATTTGTATTTTTTTATCTAGTTAACAGTTGCTGAATAGCATTACTTACATCTTTTGGTTTATTAAATACCATCATATGATCCCCATCTTCAATAATGATTGGGTTATTTGCATTTTTTATGGAAAATATACCATCAATAGAACCTAATATTAAGTGCGGCTTTAATTCATTTGGGTGGGTTTGACTCCAGTTTGCAAGCTGCTTTACTGCCCATGAAAAATAGCGATTTTCTAAAGTATTTAGGGAGCTTTTAAATTTTGGTTTCATTTCTCCATGGAGACCAGCACCTTTTCGCCACATCCACATAGTTCCTTTAACCGTAGGTTTATGGACCCAAACATGGAGATTTAAGTTCCTTACTAGCCGGAGTCCTTTAGGAAGCTCTTCTTTAGAAGTAATGGATGATATTAGGATGATTTTCTCCGGGTTAAGAATTCTACCAATTTCCTGCATCATTATACCTCCAAAGGAATGTCCAATTAAAACAAGCTGATTGCTAGATTTCATTTCAACAGTGATTAACCGTAAAGCATATTCCTGAATAGATTCTTTTCTCAATGGAGTTATCCAGTCTAATAAAATAATATTTTCAGAGGGCAATTCCAGTCGCTCAAAGATTGATGAGTCCAATCCAAAACCAGGTAACAGTGCAATTGTATAGTTATTAAGCTTCAAGTGTATTGTTTAATTAGTAATGATACATAAATTTCTTTCCAATTAGACCGCATTAATACTCCTCAATGAAAATTAATTCCCTCACATTTTAGATGTTCTTTCTTATTCGTAAGGTATTTATCTAGCAAAGTTGATCCTTATAAGCTGTTGTCAATGGCAGAGCGGGTTAAAAAAAGCAAATAAGTTATAAGAACACAAATACATTCTAATTCAAATCAAAGAATTAACTTTGCGTTCTAATTTTACATTAAATGGACATATTTCTTGACCCACAAGCATGGCTATCTATTCTTACTCTTACTTTATTAGAGATAGTATTAGGAATCGACAACATTATTTTTATCTCAATTGTAACGGATGAGTTGCCTGAAAAAGATCAACCAAGGGTAAGGAATATTGGGCTGTTAATGGCAATGGGCTTTCGTATAGGTTTATTGTTAATTATTAATGTGATACTCGGATTAACCGCTACTTTGTTTACCATAATGGAAGTTGAAATTAGTGGAAAAGATTTAATCCTGCTGGGAGGCGGCCTCTTCCTAATGGGTAAAAGTGTGATTGAAATTCATGAAAAAATCAGAGGACATAAAGAGTCTAAAGACAAAAAGAAAAAGGTTTCTGTTGGTTCTATCCTTGCCCAAATAGTAATGCTGGAT
Organism: uncultured Flavobacteriales bacterium; assembly: GCA_963926405.1. Lineage (GTDB taxonomy): Bacteria > Bacteroidota > Bacteroidia > Flavobacteriales_D > Parvicellaceae > CALSMU01. Next base: position 45,980 of record CAWUXI010000002.1, on the reverse strand, counting down.
TTAATATTTTCATTTGATTCAATATTAACTGCTGTTGGGATTGCTTATAAGCAAGAGGTGATACTTATGATAATAGCTGTTATTATTTCAATTATTGTTATGATGATCTTTGCAGGGGCAATTAGTCGGTTTATTCACAAATATCCTACAATGCAAGTTTTAGCTTTGGCGTTTTTAATCTTAATTGGTTTTATGTTGATGCATGAAGGTTTGGTTGAAGAAGGAAAAGAAATAAATAAAGGATATATCTATTTTGCAGTATTGTTCTCGCTAATTGTTGAGGTAGTCAATATTAATATTCGAAAGAAAAGAGGGCTAGAAAAAGATATAGTCGATTAATCGCTTAGTCCTTTTATTTCTTCAGGGCTCATATAGAATTGCTTCTTATAAGTAATGTATTCAGCAGGAGTATTTTTACTCTTGTGAACATATAACGCAAAGTCATAACATTGCCAAAGCAAACCATGATTGATAGTCCTTAGATCTGTCGCTCGTTCAAATTTTGCTTTGAATTTTTTGTTAAAATAGGAAAGCCCAACATATACTATTTTCAATGATGAAATTTGTGCATACTCAGCAATATGAGCTAATTCATGTCCTATAATACCAACTTGTGCATTGAACGAAACGCTGTCAGGGGATACTTTTACCGAAGGGAAGTCATTAATGTATATAATATAGTGTCTTTTCCCTTTGCTTCTAAATATTTCAATTCCTTTTGGCCGGGCCGCCATGGTGGTTTTTAATTCTCTTCTTCTAAAACTGATTTTAGTCTTTTGTAGTTCCGGATAAAATGAGAGCGCAATAAGAGTTTGGAGCTCATATTTTTCATAAAGGAGTTTATTTTTACTAAATTGAGATCTGAGCGTATCAATTTGCTGAGACATTATTATTTCACTAAATAACCTCGGGGCTTGCTGTTGCGCAAAATTATTACACGCAAACAATAGAGGGCAGAGCAGTATGAATGTTCTAGTCCAAATCATTTTTTCTAACCTGCTTTCTATTCTTTTTAATGTCAGCTTTTTTTAATTTCCCTTCCAGCCTTCTTTTAACCGAACCTCTAGTTGGCTTTGTTGGTTTTCTTTTTTTTTGAATAACTAGTTCCTTTTTAATTAATGCTAAAAACCGTTGAATAGCAATTTCTTTATTCCTTATTTGGCTTCTAGTGTCCGATACTACAATTCTTAACGAACCATTTTCTGTTAATTTGGAACGGAGGTTTTTTTGCAGTAATGTTTTTTGTTGCATTGAGAGAGCTTCCGAATGTCGGACATTGAAGAATAATTCGATCCTTGTTTCTGTTTTATTGACGTGTTGACCTCCAGCTCCTCCGCTACGGGATGTTTTGAACGTCAATTCTAATTGTATTTTTTCGTCAATCATTTACGGGTATTGAGATAAAAGTAGTCTATAAGCTATAAATGTAAGTGTAATTGTTAGTATTTTCAATTCAAGTTATAACGGCTTTAAACTTGCTAATGTGAATTATTTAAAAAAGAATCAAGTAAGAGAGAGTTCATTATCTCAACAAATTATTGAAATTTGTGTTTGAATAAGGAAAATGTCAAAGCACAAAGCCCTCATAGTCATATACTTTTTATTAGCAACTGCTGAAATTATTGGGACTCACATCGATTACCTGCCATTAATATTTGCCACCAAACCGCTGTTGATGGTTACATTATTTGTTTGGGTTTACCTGCAAACAAAGAAAAGTGCTAATAATAAGTTCAGAAAGTATTTGCTATTATCAATTGTTTTTGCTTTTGGAGGCGATACATTTTTAATGTTTTTACCCTTTGATGAAATTTTCTTTTTACTTGGATTAGGGTCATTTTTGATAGGGCAATTGTTTTATGTTTTTGCCTTTTCAAGCTCTATAATAACCTCAAAAAAAGCATTTAATAAGCCATTAGGAATAGCGTTATTAATTATCTTTTTAAGTTATTACGCAATATTAATGTATTCCTTATTTCCTTATTTGGAAGACTTTTTAATACCTGTATTAGTTTATGGTGTTGCTGTTTGCGCAATGGGGGTTTCTTCTGGCTGGAGACTAAATAAGGTTTCAAAGATGTCATTTGCACTTGTCTTTGTTGGAGCTATGTTGTTTGTTTTGTCTGACACTATAATAGCGGTAAATCAATTCTTGTATAAAGGCGACCTATTAAATGCACAAGTATCTATTATGATTACGTATGTTTTAGCACAATATTTAATAGCAAAAGGTAGCGTAAAATACCTAAAAGAGCTTTGATTTGAAAGATAACAAAAGCTTTTGAAATTAAATCCGTCCGCCTAAATTTGCACAATTAGTTTGAAAAAGATACATTTGCCGACCTAAATTTTAGAAACAAAGAATAATAATATGGAATCAATCGCAATTTACTTACCAATTATATTAGCCATTGTTGGCTTACTTTACATGCTAGTTAAGAAAGCATGGGTTATGAAACAAGACGCCGGTGACGGTGTAATGAAAGAAATTTCAGATCACATTTACGAAGGAGCTTTGGCTTTTTTAAAGGCAGAATACAGACTACTTACATTTTTTGTAATAGCCGCTAGTTTAGTTTTAGCGGGGGTGTCTTTTATGGTAGAGTCTACCCATATTCTAATCGTTGTAGCATTTATTATTGGAGCTATATTCTCTGCTTTTGCAGGAAACATGGGGATGAAAATTGCAACTAAAACAAATGTTAGAACAACCCAAGCTGCAAAAACCAGTTTACCACAGGCGCTTAAAGTGTCTTTTGGTGGAGGTACGGTTATGGGATTAGGTGTTGCAGGTTTAGCTGTATTAGGGCTAACTGCTTTTTTCATTATTTTTTATCAATTGTTCATGGGAGGCGAATGGGCTGCTGCTGAGTTTGGTGGTAAGATGATGGAGCCAGGAGAATTGATGAAGGTTGTATTAGAAACCTTAGCAGGGTTCTCTTTAGGGGCTGAATCGATTGCATTATTTGCTCGTGTTGGTGGTGGTATTTATACTAAAGCAGCAGATGTTGGTGCAGATTTAGCAGGTAAAGTTCAAGCAGGTATTCCAGAAGATGATCCAAGAAACCCTGCTACGATTGCTGATAATGTTGGTGATAATGTTGGTGATGTTGCAGGTATGGGAGCCGATTTGTTTGGTTCATATGTAGCAACAGTTCTTGCAGCTATGGTTTTAGGTAACTATGTGATTGCTGATATGACTGAAGCAGGTACTTTTGTAATGGATGCTTTCGGAGGAATTGGAATTATTCTTTTACCAATGATGATAGCCGGTGTTGGTATTATCATTTCGTTACTAGGAACAATGGTGGTTAAAATTTCATCTAACGATGCAAAAGAAGCTGAAGTTCAAAAAGCGTTAAATATTGGAAACTGGCTTTCTATAGGTATGGTTGCAATTGCTTGTTTTGCATTAATCAAATGGATGTTACCAGAAACATTGCAGATGAGTTTCTACGGAGAAGGAATAAAAGATATTTCTTCGATGCGCGTATTTTATGCTTGTTTAGTTGGTTTAGTGGTAGGTGCGGGTATTTCTGCTTTTACGGAGTATTACACAGGCTTAGGTTCTAAACCAGTTATGAAAATTGTTCAGCAATCAAGCACTGGAGCTGGCACAAATATTATTGCAGGTTTAGCGACAGGTATGATATCTACTTTCTCTTCAGTATTATTATTCGCTGCAGCAATATGGGCATCGTATGCTTTCGCAGGCTTTTACGGTGTGGCTTTAGCAGCTTCTGCTATGATGGCAACAACGGCCATGCAATTGGCAATTGATGCTTTTGGTCCAATTGCAGATAATGCAGGAGGAATTGCTGAAATGAGTGAGCAAGATCCTATAGTAAGAGAAAGAACAGATATTTTAGATGCAGTTGGTAACACAACAGCAGCAACAGGTAAAGGGTTCGCAATTGCTTCGGCAGCATTAACTTCTTTAGCATTGTTTGCAGCATACGTAGCGTTTACTGGAATCGATGGTATTAACATTTTTAAAGCTCCGGTTTTAGCCATGTTGTTTGTTGGCGGCATGGTGCCAGTTGTGTTTTCAGCATTAGCGATGAACGCAGTAGGTAAAGCAGCAATGGAAATGGTGAACGAAGTTGTTCGTCAGTTTAAAGAGATTCCAGGTATTATGGAAAAGAAAGCTAAGCCTGACTATGCTAAATGTGTTGATATTTCTACAAAAGCATCTTTAAGAGAAATGATGTTACCAGGTATTCTTACAATTGGTTTTCCAATTGCTGTAGTATTAGTTGGTAAAGTATTTTACATGGATGACAACAAAATGGTTGCGGAGATGTTGGGAGGTTATATGGCAGGAGTTACTGTTTCTGGTGTGCTTTGGGCAATCTTCCAAAACAATGCTGGTGGTGCTTGGGATAACGCTAAAAAATCATTCGAAGCAGGAGTTGAGATTAATGGAGAAATGACCTATAAAGGTTCGGAGGCTCACAAAGCAGCAGTAACTGGAGATACAGTTGGAGATCCATTTAAAGATCCTTCAGGACCTTCAATGAACATCTTAATTAAATTAACTTGTTTGATAGGTTTAGTTATTGCTCCAATTTTAGGAGATCATGGAACGGTCGAAGCTACGCCTGCTGAAGTTACATCTACTGAAGCAACTGCTCCTGAAAGTAATGCTGTGTTATATGCCGCTCCAATATTAGAAGATCATGTAACGGTCGAAGCTACGCCTGCTGAAGAAACCACTATAGAAGTTGAAGCGAATACAGAAGCTCCAATTGAAAACGCTATAGAAGCAGAGTAAATTTCTATTACAATAAGATTAAAAATTCCGACTTGTTCGGAATTTTTTGTTTTAGATAAAACAAGTTAAGTAACTTTGTTGAATGAATAAATTAGTGAAAATAGGATTGGTTTTAGGGGCAATCGGTCTAATAACGATTGGTACAGTGTTTTTGATTCCATGGGGAAATGCAGAAAGTGAAGTAAACAAAACATTTGCTGAAACTCCGGTTAATAAAATTGAAGTTTCGGAAGACATCGTTTTAAACGATATGTCAGAAGTTCAAGGAACCTTTATTTCTCAGAATAATCAAGATAAAGTAACTTCAGAAATAATGTTCCATATTACGGGCCCACAAGATGCTACTGGCTCTTTTAAGAAGTTTACTATTGAATTAAATGCTTTTGAGGATTATCAAAAGTCGTCTATTAATGTGGTAATTGATCCAATGTCTGTTTATACAGCAAACAAAATGAGGGATGAGTCTATAAAAGGAGAGGGGTTTTTTGAATCAGAGAATTTTCCTGCAATAATATTTAATTCAAGCCAAATTCATATTGGTGATACATCTTATACCGCAACCGGAAAATTGTTTATGTTGGGCGTTGAAAAAGAAATTACGGTTAATTTTATGTATGAAGGAAAAGGTAAAAACAAAGACGGAAAGCCCATTATTATATTTCAAGGAGAGTTTACTTTAGATAGAACAGAGCATGGAATGAAAGAAACGCCTGGAATTGGCAATAATGTTGAAGTTTCTTTTTACACGGAGTTAGTCGAAAAGGAATGAACCTAATAGTTGACATAGGTAATACATCCATTAAAGTTGCGCAATTTCAGCAAGGTAATTGCATAAGCCTTGAAAGATTCAAAGATCAAAGGTTGTTTTTAAAACACTCCTCTTCTCTATCTTTTAATAATGCAATTATTAGTTCTGTTCGAGAAGAAACCTTTACGAAAAATTTCCTTGATCAATTTGAAAAGGCTTTAGTCTTAAGCCATAAAACGCCCCTTCCCATTTCAAATTTATACCGTACTCCAGAAACACTAGGAAACGACAGACTGGCTAATGCAGTTGGTGCTTTCAATACCTTTCCAGATCAAAATACCTTGACCATAGATGTAGGGACTTGCCTTAAGTTCGACTTTATAAATACCAATAACGAATACCTTGGAGGGAGTATTGCTCCAGGATTACGAATGCGATTTAATGCGCTACATACTTTAACAGATAATTTACCGTTGATTGAAGAGCTTGAAATAAACCAACTTATAGGAAACGATACTAAAAGTTCAATTCAAGTTGGCTGTTATCAAGGCATGGTTGCCGAGATAAGTAATATGATTCGTCAATACGAAGGAAAATACGACAATTTAAACATCATCTTAACGGGTGGAGATTTGAGTTCGTTCTTGGTTATTGAATTGTCACAAAAAAATAGCATATTTGCAGACGAATTTCACACCTTAAAGGGATTGAATACAATTTTAAATTATAATGTACAGAAATAGAATATTAGCATTTATACTTGCAATTGCTCTTACCCAAACCTCATTCAGCCAAATGCTGAATAACTCTCCTTATACACGATATGGATTAGGAGAGTTGATGAATACAGCTACCACACCTTTTTCTGGTTTTGCAGGGCTGTCTACTCCAATAGCTGATTTTAGGTTTGTAAATGTTTCTAATCCTTCTACCTATTCATCTTTGGCTCGTAATAATCCAATTTTTGATGTGGCGGTTTATGGTAAATTGTCGACGTTAAAAACGGAAAATGAAAGCGTGAAAAACGCAACGTTCGTTTTGCGCAATTTCACACTAGCTCTTCCTATTGGGAAAAAGTGGGGCGCAGCATTTGGTTTAATGCCTTATTCAACAACAGGATATGATATTACGGATTATCAAGTTTTGAATGGAGATTCAATTGCCAACAATTATATTGGGGATGGCAGCGTTAACAAAGCTTTTATTGGTGCAGGTTACAACATGATAAACAAAGGAGATACTTTAAAACTGTCTATCGGAGTAAATGCATCTTATTTATTTGGAACATTAGAAAGAGAAAGGAATGTTGTGTTTTCCAGCAGTACTTTTTATAATACAAAAGTCCAAGAGAAAAATGTACTCAGGGGTATGTCATTTGATGGAGGGATGCACTTTTATCAAAAAATGTCTACAGATTTATCATGGCAATTCGGAGCTACATATTCATTTGGGTCAGATTTAAAAGCATCTCAAGATTTTTATGCTTACACATATAAATATCAACTAGGTGTTATTGAAGAAGAAAAAGATACGATTGATTATTATGAGAACGTCGAAGGGATAACTACACTGCCAACAGGGTTTTCTGCAGGTGTTGCGGTAAGCTATAAAAAATGGATGTTTGGAGGACAATATGAATATAAAAATTGGTATCAATTTAAACAGGTATTGAACTCTATAGATTTGACAGAACAGCCGCTAAAACAAAGCAATAAGTTTACGTTAGGATTTGATTATAAGCCGTCTGCAGCTTATGGAGATAAAAATAAAAGTATTTTTCAGAAATCAATTTATAGGATTGGAATCCATTATGGTAATACACCAATCGAAATTGACAGTACTCAGCTAACCAATTTCGGCATGAATCTTGGTATCTCTGTGCCGTTAATAAGCTCTCGTTCTCTATCAATGATGAACATTGGGATAGGAATTGGAAAAATGGGCACAACGGATAACAATCTTATTCAGGAGAACTATTTTAAAATATTCTTTGGTTTCTCAATGGGTCCGTCAAATTACGACCAGTGGTTTAGAAAAAGAAAATACGATTAAAAGATGAAATTCAACACAATGAAAAAATTATTTACACTAGTAGCAATTATGTTTGTTGGTCTAACCAACGCACAAGAGTGTTTAGAACAAGCAGAGCCCGATTATGGAACAGATCAAGAAACAAGCAGAAAATATATTTCATTATACTCGGGGTATTTAGGGCAAAGTAATTTTAAAGATGCTGCCATTTTTTGGTGGCAAGCTAAAGAATCAGCTCCAAAATATAAGCCTAATCTATATAGTAATGGGGTTTCTATTTATCAAAAATTAGTAGATGCAGCCAATAAGACGAAAGATACTTTGAAAACGAAAGAATTAGCAGATACACTTTTTATAGTTTATGATCTTTGGGCAGAGGCTTATGGTGATTGTTATGAAATTCAAATGAAATATGCTAATGATCGAGTAAAATATTATCCAAATGATTTCGAAATTTCTTATGCAAAGTACACAGCTGCATTTACTTTATATCCAGTGGATGAAATCCGTTCTTCTTGGGTACAGAAATATTTTACGACAGCTTATATGATGGTGCGAAATGAGAAAATTGAATGTGATGAACTTTTGGAATTATATGATTTTTTAACGGGAATTTGCGATAAAAAATCTGTAACGGACAAAAACTTTGCTACAGCGCAAAAAACTTTAGATAAATATGTGGCTCCTTGCGCTAGCTGTGACAAATTAGAAGAATTGTTTACACCTAAATTTGAAGCATCTCCAGATGATGTTAAGTTAATGGAGAAAATAGTCGGAATGATGGGCGGCAGAAAATGTACTGATAGTGAGTTCTATATAATGGTGGTTGAGAAAATCTATGCTATCACCCCTACCTACCAATCGGCACGTGGATTGGCATTGTATTACTACAATAAAAAGACATATAATAAAGCTGCAACATTTTTTGAAGAAGCTTTAATGTTAACGGAAGATGATGCGGAACGTTCAAAACTATACCCTCCTTTAGTCAATATCTATGCAAGTACAGATAATTGTGCCAAACGTATTAAGTACGCTGGATTGATTGGTAGTAATGAGGAAAATGCGGCAATTGCTAGCTGTATTGCTAGTGAAGCTTCTTCATGCGGAAATACTAAAGTTTTAAGAAGTTTCGGATATTGCTTAGCTCTGGATTATGCAGAAAAATCTGGCGGTAAAGTATCTTCAGCTCAAACTACCGCATGGGAAAAAAGTCTACCAACATCGCAGGAATTATTTTTTGACGGATTTGAAGTTGGGCAATCAGTACCCGTCCCTTGCTGGAATGGCGAGAAAACAAAAGTTCGTGTACAGAACTAGAAATAGACATAAAATATTTATTAAATTTATCATTCCGGCCATTTTCGCCGGAATGCTTTTTTCATGCAGTAATAATTTAGAAGAGATTAAAGAGGTAACATCCAAGTCTGATGGTCCTGATGAAATAACGGAAGGGGTTATCATGTTATTTACAGATATGGGGAAATCTAAATTAAAATTGGAGAGCCCTCTTGTTTATCGTTTTTTGGAAAAGGAAAAAATGAAAATCGAATGCCCAAATGGAATGAAGGTTACTTTTTATGATACTCTGGAAAATATCGAATCCGTTCTAACTGCTAATTATGGCTTGCTCTTATCTGAAGATCAATATCTAAAAGTTCAAGATAGTGTAGTTTTTCAAAACAATAAAAATGATCGCTTGGATACGGAGTTGTTAAACATTTATTTCGAAAAAGACAGTATTTACACAGACAAGTTTGTCAAGGTTTCGACGGAAAATGGAGTGATTTCAGGAACAGGGTTAGTTTCGAATAGTAACTTTACCAAGTATGAACTGTTAAACATAAGGGATAGTCATTATAATGTAAACGAAAAGAAGGACAATGAACAAAATGAATAGTATTCTCGAAAAATTTTGGTTGGTAGTTGCTACCATTGCATCTGTGTTTACAATTGTTATTGGATTTATAGACGATTTTAATGGAATTAGAGTGTTTTTAATTGTGTGTGGTTTGGCTTGGGGTCTATTTTTTATAAGGAGAGGCTTAAGAAAAAGGTTGGAGCAATTAGATAAAACATCACCTAAAAAGAAGAAATAATTATCATTTTAATTTCCATATTTATTACCCTTGTCTTTTCTGCATTCTTTTCAGGGATGGAGATAGCATTTATTTCGGCAAATCGTTTAAAGATAGCCTTAGATGATAAACAAGGCGGGGTAAAAGCAAAGATTTTAGCTTATTTTTCAAAAAACCCGGCATCATTTATAGGAACAATGTTGCTAGGTAATAATGCCGCTATAGTTGCTTATAGTATGTTTATGGCATTGGTAATAGAAAAGCCGCTTAATGATATGATTGGTGAGTTATGGGCAGTTTTATTGATTCAAACAATTTTCACTACGATTCTTGTATTAATTTTTGCAGAATTTTTACCCAAAGCTATTTTTCGAATTAATCCGAATAGAGCGCTTTCAATGCTTGCTTTTCCTTTAGCTGTTGTATACGGAATCCTTTGGTTACCAACCTTTTTAGTTATTGGACTGGCGGAACTGATATTAAAGATATTTATTCGAGATAAAGGAGATAATTCCCAAATAGTATTTGAAAAGGTAGATTTAGACAATTATCTAGAGGAGTACACAGCGGATGTTGAAGCTACTGAAGTGTTGGACCATGAAGTTAAAATATTTCATAATGCATTAAATTTTGCTGACGTAATTGCTCGTGATTGTATGGTGCCAAGAAATGAAATTATTGCTTTTGAAATAAGGGAAGACTTAGTAGCGTTAAGGGCAAAATTTATTCAAACAGGGTTGTCAAAAATATTGATTTACCGAGAAACTGTGGATAATATTATCGGTTATATTCATTCCTATGAGCTTTTTAAAAGCCCCGAGACGATTAAATCTATATTGCTCCCTGTAAGCATTATACCTGAAACAATAAATGCAAACAAAATATTAGAAGAATTAATTAGTAAGAACCGGAGTATTGCACTGGTTGTAGATGAATATGGGGGCACAGCAGGAATGGTGACAATGGAGGATGTGATTGAAGAAATATTTGGTGAGATACAAGATGAACATGATTTAAGTGATGTTTCGAATAAGAAGATTAATGAAACTGAATTCGAATTAAATGGCCGCGCAGAAATTGATTTTTTGAATGAGAAATTTCGCTTAAACCTACCTTTAAGTGATGAGTATGAAACACTAGGAGGTTTTATTATAAGTGAAATCCAAAATATTCCGAAACAAGGAGAAGTGATTCGAATAGGCAACTTTGTAATAACCATTAAAGAAGTTTCGAATACTAAAATCGAAATGGTTCGAGTTTTATTAATAGAAGAGAGAAGTAAATCTAGTTAAATTGCTTTTTAAAGTGCCTTCTGATTAAATAGCTAACCGGCAGATAAGATGATACAACCCCAATTATCAAAACTGTTCCGAACACCATTACTATATCGGATAAATGAATTGATACCGGCCAATAGGGTATTACAGAATTATCTAGCGTAACAAAATGAAACTTTATTTGTAGCCATGCAATTAACAATCCAATTGAGATTCCAATTATACCTCCTAGCAAGTTAATAAACACACCTTCTAAGAAGAACACTTTCCGAATAAATTTCCTTGTAGCTCCCATGCTGATTAGAGTTTCAATGTCTTTTTTCTTATCTAATATTAGCATAGTTAAGGAAGCAATGATGTTAAATGTAGAAAGCAAAAGGATAAAGCCTAGTATTAAAAATACCATCCATTTTTCAGTTTCATTCGTTTTAAAAACGAGTTCATTTTGCTCATACCTAGTTTTCACCTGAAACTTGTTGCCAATAAGTTTTTGTATTTCTTCTTTTACTTCTGTATTGGTAAATCCACTTTTTACGCCGATCTCATATGCCGTAATGTCATTTTCATACTCTAATAGGTTTTTAGCAAATTGTAGTGGCACTAAAAAATAGGTGTTGTCAAATTCTGGGTTAATGGCGAATACTCCTCCGACACTAATCATTTCTGGTTTAAAAGCGTCGGTATTGTTTTTTGAAAATTTTTCATCTCGCAAAAGTCCATATACAGTTAAGTAATCATGATAACGAGGGTCGCTTGTTACCTGGACTTTATTTTGGAGTCCAATCCCAATTATTGCTTTGTTGAATCCACTTTCTTGCAACTTGGCTTCCCCTTCCGTTAGCACACTATCTAATTGACAAATAGACAAATAGCTGTCTTCGACTCCTTTCATTGTAGCTGTTATCCATCTATCCTCATGCTTTATCATTGTAATCTCTTCAATTACTTCTGTTATCGCATCTACGCCGTCTATTTTCAATATGTCTTCTTTCGAAATTTCATGAAAATCGAACGTTTTCCCTTCAGTTCTAGTAATTCTAACATCTGCATCAAATGAACTGTATAGTTTTTCAACTAGTTCCTCGATACCATTGAAACCACTTAATACTATTATCATAGCGCAAGTACTAATGAAAATACCAAAAACAGATATTCCAGATATTATATTGATAATGTTTTTCGATTTTTTCGAAAACAAATACCGCTTCGCTATGTAAAAAGGGACTTTCAAATATTTAGTAGATTACTTTGGCAAAAATATGATATTAATCGAATCACATTTATACAACCTCATACTTTTTGCCAGGCAACTGTTTGATAACTCCTTTAAATTCTAAAAGAAGTAATTGAGTTGATACAACACTCATAGGAAGATGTGCTTTGATCGCTATTTCATCAATGCTAATATTTGTTTCATTAAGAAAGGTTGCCATTATGCTCTTTTCTTGTGGATTAAGGTCGATAAAAATTTGTTTTTGTATATCTTTTCTTGGTGTAGTTTTTAAATCCCATCCCAGGAGATAGTTAATATCTTTAACAGATTGTAGGAGATGAGCTTTATTAATCTTTATTAAATGATTACACCCTTCTGACTGTTTGTCTCCAATTCTTCCTGGTATAGCAAATACATCACGATTATAATTGTTGGCGATATTAGCTGTTATCATTGAGCCCCCGCGAATTGCAGATTCAATAACAATAGTAGCGTCACTCAATCCGGCAACAATTCTATTCCTCTTCGGAAAATTTTCTCGGTCAGGATTAGTTCCTATTCTATTTTCTGTAAGAAGACCACCTTGTTCCATCATTTTATTTGCAATCGATGCATGTTCTCTTGGGTACATTCTGTCAAGCCCATGAGCCAACACCCCGATAGTTTCAAGCCTGTTGGTAAGCGAGGCATTGTGCGCTTGAATATCGATGCCGTATGCAAGGCCACTTACTATTAACGCATTGTGAGCAGAAAGCTCTTTTACTATAGAGTTACAAATTTCTTTTCCATATGAAGTTGCTGATCTGGTTCCAACAATTGATATAACTTTCGGATTGTTTAGTAATGCACTCCCTTTGTAATACAATATTATTGGAGCATCAGAACATTGTTTTAATCGTTTAGGGTAGTTGTCATTAGAAACGCTCAAAACTTGAATGCTATTTCTTTCACAATAAGTAATTTCTTTCTCGGCATTTATAAATAGACTTGTATTACTTTTTGCAGAAATCAGCTGTGAGCCAACAGTTTTTAAACTATGTAGCACATTATTCGGTTGGTTAAAGATTTCTTTAGCTGAGCCAAAATGATCTAATAATTGTCTTGCAATAGTAACTCCTATACCATCTACTTCTAGCAAGGCGATTTGGTTTTGTATTTCTTCGTAATCCATAAGATTTCACAAATGAATAATAGCAGAACGTAATTTATTCACGTTGTAAAAAAATGAAAATAATTAATAGGGTTTGGTTAGTATAAAAAAATTACTATATTTGCACCTCAATAACGCAAAAAGATTAAGAGGGGACGACAGTCCCCTCTTTTTATACCATGATTGAACGAAAAAGAATAATAGAGTTAGCACAAGAACGAATAGACGAACTGGACAAAGGTTTGTATATCGTTGAAGCAACCGTGTCATCTTCAAATGCAATAAATGTAGAAATTGATTGTATGGAAGGGGGAGTTGCAATTAGTGATTGCATGTCTGTTAGTCGAAATATTGAGCACAACCAAGAAGAAGACGCAGAGTTTGAGCTTTTGGTTTCGTCTCCAGGTTTAGACAAACCCTTTAAAGTTCAGCAACAGTATATTAAGAATATTGATAAAGATGTAACGGTTGTTTTTAAAGAACATGGATCTATAACCGGTACATTAAAAGAAGTTGATGACCACAAAATTGTAGTTGAAACATCTTCGAAAGAAAAGTTAGAAGGAAAAAAGAAAAAGGTGTTAGTCGTTAAACAGAACGAAATACCTTTTAGTGATATAAAAGAAACAAGAGTAGTAATTTCATTCAAATAAAAATAAAATGGATGCATTAAATTTAATAGAGTCTTTTTCAGAGTTTAAAGACATGAAAAACATCGATCGTGTAACAATGATGCGTATTGTAGAAGATGTTTTTAGAGCGACACTCAAAAAGAAATATGGGACAGATGACCATGTCGATGTGATTATAAATCCGGATAAAGGAGATTTAGAAATTTGGTTAAACCGTGAAATTGTTTTAGATGGCGAGGTAGAAGATCCGAACACACAAATCTCACATGCTAGTGCCGTTAAAATTGAGCCAGATTTTGAAGTTGGGGAAGAAGTTTCCGAAGAGATTAAGATGGTAGACTTTGGAAGAAGGAACATTTTAGCCCTTCGTCAAAACCTTGTCGCTCGAATAATGGAAATGGAAAAAGATAATGTTTATAAAATCTACAAAGATAGAATCGGAGACATTATTACCGGAGAGGTTTATCAAATATGGAAAAGAGAAATTCTGGTATTGGATGATGATGGTAACGAATTAATCTTACCAAAAGCAGAGCAAATCCCATCAGATTATTTCAAAAAAGGTGATACAATAAGAGCTGTTGTGTCTAGAGTAGAGCTTAAGAATAATTCTCCTATAATTATTTTATCTAGAACGGATACAGCCTTCTTGGAGAGATTATTTGAATTAGAAGTTCCTGAAGTGTTTGACGGTCTAATCACTATTAAAAGAATAGTCCGAGAACCAGGAGAAAGAGCAAAAGTAGCTGTTGAATCTTATGATGATAGAATTGATCCAGTTGGAGCTTGTGTAGGAATGAAAGGGTCACGTATTCATGGAATTGTTCGGGAGCTAAAAAATGAAAACATTGATGTCATCAATTGGACGGACAACGTGCAATTACTGATTCAGAGAGCTTTAAGTCCAGCGAAGGTAGTTTCAATGGAGCTTATTGAAGTGGGTGATAAAAAACAGGCGAATGTTTATTTAAGACCAGACCAAGTTTCATTAGCAATTGGTAAAGGGGGACATAATATTAAGTTAGCATCGAAATTAGCAGGATACGAAATTGATGTTTACCGTGAAGGAGCAGAAGATATTGACGATGTTGATTTGGACGAGTTTACAGATGAAATTGATGATTGGATTTTAAATGAACTGAAGAGCATAGGATGTGATTCGGCAAAGTCTGTGTTGGATATTTCAAAAGAAGATTTGGTAAAAAGAACGGATTTAGAAGAAGAAACAGTAGAGGAAATCATGAAGATTCTACGTTCAGAATTTGAATAGATTTAAGCACTTCGTTGGCAGTAATTAAAAACGACGTGTAAATATCTATTTAAAAAGTTTGAATACAAGTGGGAGATAATGATTAAACTTGTAAAAGTAATAGATTACTTAAAATGGCAGGAGTAAAACGACTAAGTAAAGTAGCAAGAGAGCTAAATGTAGGGATTTCAACAATAGTGGATTTTCTTGCTGCGCAAGGCAATGAAATTGAAGGAAGTCCAAATACGAAAATAGACGATAGTGTATTTGAAGTGTTGTTGGCAGAATTCGACAATGCTCGATCGGAAAAGTTGAAGGTGGATAACACCCGCAAGGTGAATGAAGAGAAAATAGCTGCAGCTATTATTGAAGAGGAAAGTAAAGTCGCGGAGCCTAAAGCCCCTGAAAAAGAGGAAAAGAAACCTGAAGTATTAATAAAAGCAAACCCTGCAAGGTTATTAGGGACTTCGGTTGTCGGTAGAGTAATATTAGAGGATCCTAAAAAACCTGCCAAGAAAGTTGAAGAAAAACCTAAGCCACAAGAGGTGAAAATTTCGCCTGTGGACACTGCTGACAAACAGATTCAAAAGCCTGTTGAAAACCTGTTGAAAAAAGCGGATACTCCAAAAGCTGAACCGAAGCCGGTAGAAACAATTAAAGCAGCTATTAAAAAACTAACTGGTCCAGTAGTTTTAGGTAAAATTGAATTGCCTATAGAGAAAAAGAAGGCTCCAGTTGATCATAGCCATGATAAGCGAAAGAGAAAGCGTATAAAGAAAGTTGTAAATGTTGAGAAAGCTGGTAAAAAAGCGACACAAGAGCATACTAAAACTAGAGGAAGAGTTGTCAAAAAAGCAGAGCCTTCTCCAGATGAGATAAAAAAACAAATTCAAGAAACTCTTTCTCGTTTAAGTAATAAAGGTAAAAGTAAAGGATCTAAATTCCGTAGGGAGAAAAGAGATGCCCAAAGTGCAAAGCGTGAAGAGGAAGAATTTATAGCTGAAATGGATTCACGTGTGTTACAACTAACAGAATTTGTAACTGTTTCTGAATTGGCTGTGATGGTAGACAAGTCTCCAACTGAAATTATTGGAACATTAATGTCAATTGGAATTTTCGCGTCAATAAACCAAAGGTTAGATGCAGAAACTCTTACTATGGTTGCTGAAGAATATGGATTTGAAGTAACATTCGTTAGCGCTGAGGTTTTAGAATCCATTGCGGAAGAAGCAGATTCTCCTGAATCACTCATCCCAAGACCTCCAATTGTTACCGTAATGGGTCACGTTGATCATGGTAAAACGTCATTGTTAGATTATATCAGAAATTCTGAAGTAACCCAGGGAGAGGCCGGTGGAATTACACAGCATATAGGAGCATACAGTGTTAATCATAATGACAAACTTATTTCATTTTTAGATACCCCAGGTCACGAGGCCTTTACTGCAATGCGTGCACGTGGTGCTCAAGTAACAGATGTTGCAATAATAATAATTGCTGCGGATGATGACGTAATGCCTCAGACTAAAGAGGCAATAAATCACGCTCAAGCTGCTGGGGTTCCTATGGTATTTGCTATTAATAAGGTGGATAAAGATGGAGCTAATCCTGATAGAGTAAAAGAACAACTGTCTGCGATGAATATCCTTGTTGAAGATTGGGGTGGTAAATTCCAGTGTCAGGAAATTTCTGCAAAGAAAGGAACTGGAATCGAGGAGCTATTAGAAAAAGTGTTACTCGAGGCAGAAATGCTTGAGTTAAAGGCCAACCCAAACAAAAATGCGGTTGGAACTGTAATTGAAGCAACTTTAGATAAAGGAAGAGGTTATGTAACAACGTTAATTGTCGAGTCTGGAACATTAAAAGTTGGCGATGTTATTTTGGCTGGGACTCAGTATGGAAGAATTAAAGTAATGCATGATGAGCATGGCGAGGAAGTGACGGAAGCGGGCCCTTCAAAGCCAGTGTCTATGCTGGGAATGAACGGTGCTTCTGCTGCAGGGGATAGATTTAACGTGTTTGCTGATGAAAAAGAAGCAAAACAGATATCTACTAAACGTCAACAATTGCAAAGAGAGCAAGGATTAAGAACAACCAAGCATATTACTCTTGATGAGATAGGAAGAAGACTTGCTTTGGGAGACTTCCAAGAATTAAACATTATTGTTAAAGGTGATGTTGATGGATCAATTGAAGCCTTGTCAGATTCTTTACAAAAACTTTCTGAGGAAACTATACAAGTAAATATTATTCATAAAGCGGTTGGTCAGATTTCTGAATCAGACGTTTTATTAGCATCAGCTTCGGATGCGATTATTGTTGGATTCCAAGTGAGACCTTCTCTGAGCGCTCGTAAGCTTGCGGAACAAGAAGAAATCGACATTCGACTATACTCTATAATTTATAAGGCAATTGATGAAGTTAGAGAGGCAATGGAAGGAATGCTTTCTCCGGAAGTTAAAGAAGAAATTCTTGGATACGCTGAAATTAGGGAGACATTTAAAATCACTAAAGTTGGCACAATTGCAGGTTGTTTCGTAACGGAAGGTAAGATTGTTAGAAATAACAAGATTAGAGTTATAAGAGACGGTATTGTTGTTTACTCAGGAGAACTAGGTCAATTAAAACGATTTAAGGATGATGCAAAAGAAGTCGCAAAAGGTTACGAATGTGGATTGAACGTAGATAAGTTTAATGATATTAAAATAGGCGATCAAATTGAGTCATACGTAGAAGTTGAAGTTGCTAGATCATTAAAAAAGAAATAGCATTTGTGCTATTTCAGAATTTGAAACTTGAACGTACAGTATTAATGTATTTTCTGAAAATGAATTGAAAAGGCAAAGATTAATTAAACAAATAAGACATATCAAATATATTTTGCTAAAGAATAATATCAAACTGATACTCTATCACCATCAAGTAATCTTATGAAAAAACTACTTTTAATTTCCGCTATTTTCTTTTCAATAGCCTCTTTCGGTCAGTGTCCAGAATCATTGGATCAACAGCAAAGCTCTGGAGGTGGAGCTGGCAGCGGAATGGATCAATGGCAGTCCTTCACGGCAGGAATGACAGGGAAATTGACACGTGTTGAATTCTTGAAAAACGGCATGCAGTCTTTTAATGTCACTTTTGAAATTAGAGAAGGCCAAGGTAGTGGCGGAAATCTTTTATACTCCAGCGTGTTCTCATATATTAGCTTAGGCACCGGCTGGAATAGCTTTAATATTCCTTTTGGTAGTGCCCCCGATGTTATTAATGGTAATCAATATACCATTAGGATGGTTGCTGCTACAAGCATTGGATGGGGCGCTAATTATAGCAATCTTTATGCTGGTGGGGTTTATTTTTCAGATGTTTATGGACTGCAAAATGATTGGGATTTGATGATGAAAACGTATGTTACTCCATTATACCAATCGCCCATCATTGCTAATTTAACAGCCAATAATCCAAGTTGTTTTGGAGCCAATGATGGAAGTGCTCTCGTTGTTGGGGCCGGAGGTACGGTTGCCATTGATTATTCATATGCTTGGTCTTCGGGTGGCACCGATGCGGCTGAACCTAATCTAGTCGCGGGGAACTATACCGTATCAATTACTGATGATAACGGATGTACCGATACTGCCCAAATAATAGTTACTGAGCCTACTGCAATAACAGGAACAGTTTCTGAAGTTGCTCCTATTTCTTGTTCAGGGGGTAACGATGGAATTTTAATCGTTAATGCTACTGGCGGAGTAGGTGTGCTAACATATGCATGGGATTCTGATCAAACCACAGGAATAACTAATTCTGTTGGTCATAGTGGGTATAATGGGGTAGAGGTAGAAGATCAAAATGGATGTGTTGTAAATATTGGCGTATATTTAACTTCTCCTGCAAACATCTTTGCTACTTATACTTCAACAGATATGAGCTGCAATGGAACCTGTGATGGTTCTATTTCTGCAAATGTTTCCGGTGGCACATTTCCTTATACCTATTTATGGAATAATGATAGCTTTCAAATTACTCCAACGGCAACTGGATTGTGTGCAGGTATAGATTATATAGTTGAAATTACTGATGTAAATGGATGTGTTTTTCAAGAGACTCCAACAGCTATGGGACTTGAAATAGTGGAGCCAGATACTCTGATTGTTTCTTTTGCTATTACGAATTCATTGTGTTCAGCTGCTTCTGGTTCTGCAGTTGCAAGTCCATCGGGAGGAACTCTTCCTTATGTTTCAATTGTTTGGTCCAGTGGAGGAAATACCCTGAATGAATCTGGATTGGAGTCCGGTAATTATGCATTTGATATTATTGACGCAAATGGATGTCTTTCATCAGATACTGCCTATATAGGTTCAGATGTAATCCCAGTAGAAGTTTGTGTAGTTACCGTTGACTCATCGTCGACTAAAAATTTAATAGTTTGGGAAAAACCTATTACTACAGGAATTTCCCATTTTAATATATACAGAGATGTTGTTGGATCCTATACTTATGTTGACAATGTTCCTTATGACTCTTTAAGTCAATTCGTTGATAATACAGCAGGTGTAAATCCGCAGATAACGCAGTATAGATATAAGGTGTCTGTTTCTGATAGTTGTGGAAATGAAAGTGATTTAAGTGATTTTCACCAAACTATACATCTAAATGCACCAAACTTAGTTGGTAATACAGCAGATTTAGTATGGCAAGCATATGGAGGCTTTTCAAGTAATTATTACTATAGAATTTTAAGAGATTCTACCGGAACTAATAACTGGGAAGTTATTGATTCAGTATCTTCAACTACTCTAGTGTACACTGATATTGCTGTTCCAAATACTTCAAGTATTTCATACTTAGTGCAAATTGCAATACCTGAAACTTGTACAGCTGCAAAAGCACAAGATCATAACACTACTCGCTCTAACAGGGCTATTATTGCTGGCCCTAACCCAAATACTATTAACGAAAACACATTTAATACTTTAAGGGTTATACCTAACCCTTCAACGGGTATGTTTACGCTTCATTTTGATGGGCAGGCTGTAGAAAGGAATATTGAGATTTATGATGTCCAAGGAAAAAAGCTTGTGAATAAGTTATGTCCAAAACATAACAAAACAATTGGGGTTGATATTTCTGAATTTGAAACGGGTGTATATTTAATAAAAATAGTTTCTGATATAGAGATCAAAACTGCAAGATTGTTAAAACAATAAGACTTGCTAGCTGTTAAAACTAATTGTTCTCTTCTGTTTTTTCGATCGATATTAAAGAAGGTAAACTCAGTTTCTTTTTGATCACCAGGGCATCTGGAAAATGGTCTATAATTTTATGTTTAAACTTGTAGGCACTGTTTTTATCATAGAACCTTCCTGCAAACAAATAGGTGTTTGGTTGGTCATATTCTTCATCAAGGGATATATCTGGATTGTTTCGAATAAACAATGATCTTGAATCACGGATAATAGATTTTTGTTGACTTACTTCAATTTGAATTGTATAGCCATTTATAAAGGGGTTGCTCGCTATTTTGTTAGTTAATGAATCAATTTTAGGGTCTTGAGATATGATAACGCTACCCTGTTTCCCATTGTAGTTGAGTTCTTTTTTAACCGTGTCGTTTTGTTGTTTTGCCGCACGGGTTGTTGTATTGGATGATTTTTTATAGGTTCTCCAGTCTGTATCTTGCGAAAAAATAACAGAAGAGCTTAAAACGATAAGTAAACAAACTATTTTAGATGTGAAAATGTTCATAATGATGACTTTATTTCCTGCAAAATTAAACCAATTAAGTAGACATACATTACTCAATGATGTAAAAATTATGCCATAATTAATCTTTTTTGTTGGAATAACTGCATGTTTCTAAATTAGATAGAAGGTTATTGTGTGTCATAAACGTTCTTGATTCTATATTCTCATTATTTAGAATCATTATAAATTAATAACAATGCTGACACTTTCGTGACAAAAGCTTAGGTGAAAAACCCCCAAATGTTAATTTTGCATGTGTTAAAAAAGCTTAAAAAAGCTAATTTAAATGGAAAACAAAATGAAATTTCATTGGACAAATAGGCTAGGTGTAGCCACTTTTTTTACTATTCTAATCTTCTTGGCTTCAATGCCAGTAAAGGCTCAGGACGGTAAATCATTATTTAAAGCCAACTGTGCTTCTTGCCATAAGGCATTAAAAAACTCAACTGGACCTATGCTTCAAGGAGCAAAGGCTAGATGGGCTGACGCAGGTGAAGCGGATAATATTTATAAATGGGTGAAAGATCCTGTTGCTTTGGCTTCTAGTGGCACTTCCCCTTATGCTGTTCAAATATCTGAATACAGCCCAACAGCCATGACCGCTCAAGGTCATTTAACGAACGAGGAGATTGATGCAATTTTAGATTATGCGGATAGTGCTAAGCCAGTTGAGAAAAAAGCCGGAGATGCTGTTTTAGCCGTAACCGAAGAAGGGGGAGGGTCTCTTTTATGGGTTATTGTTTTGATAATTGTATTGGGTGTGGTGATTTTTGCATCTAGAGGAGTTCGAAAACAATTGGCATATGTTGTTGCGGAAAAAGACGGCGTTGAGATTGATATAAGCAAATCCGTGAAAACGAAATTAGGGGAATGGATAGTTAGAAACTGGAAGTTAACGTTAATCATGTTTTTAATTGGTGTTGTTACTGGTGGAGCAGATTTAATGAGAAGAGGTTTTGAAGTAGGGGTTTACGCGGATTATATGCCTTCGCAGCCTATTAATTATTCTCATAAGTTGCATGCCGGTGAAATGGGCATTGATTGTAAATACTGCCATAGCTCTGCTGAGAAGTCAAAACATGCAGGTATTCCATCGGTGAATGTTTGTATGAATTGTCACGAAACTGTTACTGAAAGCGAATATAGAGCAGGAAGTACTGCTGAAATAGCTAAAATACATGTGGCTGCTGGTTACGATTCTGAAACAAAAAAATATACTGGTGAAACTTCTCCCGTTGTTTGGAATAAAGCACACAACTTGCCTGATCATGTTTTCTTTAGCCATGCACAACATGTTAATCCGAATACAGCTAATATAGATTGTAAGCAGTGTCATGGTAATGTCCCTACTTATGGTTTAGGAAGGGTTTCTACCACTGAAGAGATAAACGAATTAGAAGGTACAGACGGCATTATAGCGTTAACTAAACCTCTGTTAACAATGGGATGGTGCTTAGAGTGTCATAATGAAAAATCGGTTGACCTAACTAAATCGGAATATTATAAAGAGTTGCACAATAGACTTGGGTCTCGTCCTGATTTCTTAAGAAAAATATCAGAAGATGACAAGATTACAGTTCGAGAGTTAGGTGGATGGGAATGTGCTAAATGTCACTACTAAGAATAATTTAAATTGAATCACAAAAACATGAGCATGAAGAAAACATACTGGAAAGGGCTTGATGAGAAAGATCAATCACCTGAGTTTGTGCAAAATAGCAATAAAGAATTTAAAGAAGATTTATCTATTGATGAATTTATTGGTAGTGAAGCGATTGGAGATTTTCAAACAGGAAGAAGAGACTTTTTAAAGTTTTTAGGATTTGGAGTTGCGGCAGCTACTCTAGCTTCATGCGAAGCGCCTGTTATTAAATCTATTCCTTATGTGAACAAGCCAGAGGATGTTACTCCTGGCGTAGCTAATTGGTATGCAAGTACTTTTTATGATGGGAATGATTATGGAAATGTCCTGGTTAAAGCACGTGAAGGTCGACCAATTTGGGTAAAAGGAAATAAAGATTTTGGTTTAACAAGAGGTGGTATTACTCCTAGAATTGGAGCATCCGTTTTAAACTTATACAACAACGATAGATTAAGAGGTCCAGTTAGTGCTGGTTCTTCTGTTTCTTGGACTGTTGCTGATGCTGATATTCAATCAAAGTTAAAAGCGATAGCGGATAGAGGAGGTAAAGTAAGAGTTCTTTCAAATACAATTATCAGCCCTTCTACTAAACTTGTAATAGATGAGTTTATTGGTTCACTAGGTGGAGAAGTTGCTGAAATGGGTGCGCCAATAGTTTCTGATTCTGTAGATGCTATTGTAACGCCTATTATTTCTAATGTTACAGGGTTGGATGTTGAGTCTGTGTCTGCAAGTAATGCAGATGTAAAACATATTCAGTACGATGCTGTTTCTTATTCTGCAATGCGTAAAGCAAACGAAGAATCTTTTGGAAAAGCAGTTATTCCAGCATATGATTTTTCAAGAGCGAAAGCTGTGGTTAGTATCGATGCTGATTTTATGGCAAACTGGTTAATGCATACGAAGTATAATGTTGACTATGCAGAAACTAGAAATCCAGAATCAGGTTGGATGTCTAAACATTTCCATTTTGAATCAGTAATGAGTTTGACAGGAGCAAATGCAGATTCGCGTTGTCCAATTAAGCCATCTGAACAAGGTGCGGTTGCAGCAGCAATTTTAAAACATATTGGCGGAAAAGATCTAGGGGTTTCGGTTTCTGATGAAATTAACGCATATGCAGCAAAAGCAGCTGATAAGTTAATACAGCATAAAGGAGAGTCTCTTGTTGTTTCAGGGGCAAATGATAAAGGAGTTCAAGTAATTGTAAATGCAATTAATGTCGAACTAAATAATTACGGAAAGACAATTGATTTAGATAACGAAGTTTATCTTAAACAAGCGGATGACGCTAAAGTTGAAGAGTTAGTAAAAGAGATAATCGCTGGTGATGTAGATGCGTTGTTAATATACGGAGCTAATCCGGTTTATACATTGCCGAACGGAGCTGTTTTTGGAGAAGCATTAGCGAATGTGGAACTCTCAGTTTCATTCTCAGAATTTGCTGATGAAACGGCGTCAAAATGCACATATATTTGTCCAGATCATAATTACTTAGAGTCTTGGAATGATTACAACCCTCAAGTTGGACAGTACGCTATTCAGCAGCCAATAATTCGACCGTTGTTTGATTCTCGTCAAGCGCAGGAATCATTATTAGTATGGGCAGGGAATGCTGAAAGAGGAGATAAAGAAAGTAAGACTTATTATAATTATATGCGAAATAGCTGGGAGAAACTTGGTTTTCCTCGACAAGAAGAGCATCTAATATTTGAAGATTACTGGAATTGGACGGTTCACAATGGAAGTCCAGCGGGAACTGTGATAGAATCTAAAACGGCTTCATTTACAGACACTACATCTGCAGCCGCTGCTTCGTTGAGCAGTTCGGACGCGGCTTGGGAAGTAGTTGCCTACCAAAAGGTGGAGATTGGAGAAGGTCAATACAGTGCCAACCCATGGTTGCAAGAATTGCCAGATGCTATTACTAAAGTATGTTGGGATAATTTTGTAACAATGGCGCCAGCAGATTGTTACGACTTATTCAATATTACTGGAAGCGATAAAGGGAAATGGGACGGTTTATATATCGAACAAGAAACTCCAGTAAACATGGTAAATGTTACCGTTGGGGAACAAGTTCTTAAATTGCCAGTTTATCCATTACCAGGTCAAGCTAGAGGAACAGTTGGTATTGCACTAGGGTATGGAAGAGCAGAAAATCAAGAAGCGATTGGTTCAGCTGCATTTCAAATAAAATTAGATCAAACAGGAGATTATGATTTAGACGCTGATGGCAACAAAAAGCCAATCGGAGGAAACGCATATAAGTTCACGTCGTTTGAAAATGCTTCAATTAAATATTATGCTGATGCTGAGGTGGCAGATGCGAACGAAAAATATTTCTTAGCGTGTACACAAACTCACCATACAATTATGGGGAGAACGTCAATTTTAAGAGAAACGAATCTTGAATCTATCATAAGCGGTCATAAAGAGGACTATAATCCTCCTCATGAGATACATGTTCACACTAAAGGGCATGGAGAGCATGTGAAAGCTACTGATGTTTCTTTATGGGAGGAGCATCCGGTTGAATTTGTTGGTCATAGATGGGGAATGTCTGTTGATTTAACATCTTGTAATGGTTGTGGTGTTTGTATCGTGGCGTGTCACTCAGAAAACAATGTTCCTGTAGTTGGTAAAGACGAAATTAGACGAGCGAGAGATATGCATTGGTTGAGAATGGATAGATACTTTTCTTCTATTGACGATGATGCGAGATCAAGATGGGAAAAAGATAAAAGAGCTGATGGAAATGATTGGTCTTATGCTAATCTAGAAGTTCCAGAGGATAATCCTTCAGTGGTATTTATGCCAATGATGTGTCATCACTGTAATCACGCTCCTTGTGAAACTGTTTGTCCAGTTGCTGCTACAACGCATAGTAATGAAGGATTAAATATGATGGCTTATAACCGTTGTATTGGAACAAGATATTGTGGAAATAACTGTCCCTATAAAGTAAGACGTTTCAATTGGTTTAACTATAGAGATTATAGAAAATTTAAGCATGTTAATAATTCTCAGGATGAGATGGCTAGAATGGTGTTAAATCCAGACGTGACAATTCGTTCAAGAGGGGTTATGGAAAAATGTAGCTTCTGTGTACAACGTATACAAGAAGGTAAATTAAATGCTAAAGCGGAATCTAGAGCAGTAACGGATGGAGATGTTGTAACAGCTTGTGCTGACGCTTGTCCAAGTGGAGCAATTGTTTTTGGAGATTGGAATGACGAAGATTCGTTAGTTCGTTCTAAAACTTCAGGAGATAGAGCTTATCAAGCATTAGAAGAGATTGGTGTTAAACCAAATGTTTGGTACCAAGTGAAAGTTAGAAATGTAGAAGAAGCAGCGGAAGTAGCGCATGCTGAGGCAGCAACTGAAGAACATAGTTAGAACATTAATAAAATAATTGGAATAAAAACGTAAATAGATGCATAAAGAGTCAGACATCAGGATTCCCTTAATTTTAGGAGATAAAAATTACAAAGATATTACGGATGATATTATCCGTCCTATTGAAAGTAAAGCTCCTAGAGGATGGTACATTCTAATTTCAATTTTCGGAATCTTCGCCCTTTGGGGTGTTGGTTGTATCGTTTACTTGTTAGGTACAGGGATCGGTGTTTGGGGATTGAATAAAACAGTAGAGTGGGCTTGGGATATCACCAACTTTGTATGGTGGGTAGGAATTGGTCATGCAGGAACACTTATCTCCGCGGTGTTATTGCTCTTCCGTCAAAAGTGGAGAATGGCAATTAACCGCGCAGCTGAAGCAATGACAATATTTGCCGTTATGATGGCAGGAATGTTTCCGTTAATTCACATGGGTCGTTTATGGGTAGGGTATTGGGTGTTTCCTTTACCAAATCAATTTGGATCCATGTGGGTAAATGTCAATTCACCCTTATTCTGGGATGTATTTGCGATTTCGACCTACTTCTCTGTAGGAATGGTGTTTTGGTACATAGGTCTTATTCCTGATTTTGCTACGATTAGAGATAGAGTTACGAAACCTGTCGCTAAAAAAGCATATGGGATATTGAGTTTTGGTTGGACTGGAAATGCGCAAGCATGGAATCGTTTTGAAGTAGTATCATTGGTTTTAGCTGGATTGGCTACACCTCTTGTATTCTCAGTGCACTCGATTGTATCTTTTGATTTTGCTACATCGGTTATACCAGGTTGGCATACCACGATTTTTCCCCCTTACTTTGTGTCTGGAGCAGTATTCTCCGGTTTTGCAATGGTGCAAACACTGATGCTGATATTAAGAAAGGCTTTCAAATTAGAAGCATACTTGCATACTAAACATATCGAGTATATGAACATTGTAATTCTTACTACTGGTTCCATCGTTGGGGTGGCTTATATTACAGAGCTATTTATCTCGTGGTATTCTGGTGTTGAATACGAAGCGTACGCATTCTTAAACAGAGCAACTGGATCTTATTGGTGGGCTTACGCAGCCATGATGACCTGTAATGTGGTGTCTCCACAATTAATGTGGTCTAAAAAATTAAGAACAAACTTAACTTTTACATTCATTCTAGCGGCTGTTGTAAATGTAGGAATGTGGTTCGAAAGATTTGTAATTATTGTTACTTCGATACATAGAGATTATGTTCCATCGGCGTGGTCATATTTTCACCCAACTTGGGTAGATATAGGGGTTTACGTCGGGACTCTAGGGATTTTCTTTGTACTATACCTACTTTTTGCAAGATATTTCCCTGTAATGCCAATAGCAGAACTGAAAACAATCTTGAAATCTTCTGGAGAGAATTACAAGAAGGGATTTGGTCATGGTGAGGGTTATTATGATTCTCATAAAGAAAAGCATTAATTAAAGAAATTAAAAATTACAGTATGACAGATAAAGTTATATATGCAATGTACGATGATGATGATGTGACGAAAGAAGCATGTCAATCATTGGTGGACAAAGGAGTTCATGTTGCTGACGTATTTTCGCCATTTCCAATCCATGGAATTGATCCAATAATTGGGATTAAACATACCCGCTTAGGAATTGCAGCATTTATGTATGGGATTACAGGGCTTTTATTAGCAATTATCGCAACTAGATATTTTATGGTTTCTGATTGGCATGGAATAAACATTGGAGGTAAACCTAATTTTAGCTATTTAGAAAATATACCTTCTTTTGTCCCTATTTTGTTTGAGTTCACAGTTTTATGTGCTGCTCACGGAATGGCATTGACATATTTTTTACGAAATAAAACTTTACCTGGAATGCCAGCTAGAAATCCTGATCCTAGAACTACCGACGATAGATTTGTAGTAGAAGTAAGATTAGCTGAAAACAGTAACTTTTCTTTAGAGCAGTTAAACGATATGATTAAGGAAACAGGAATTGTTGAAATTGACGAAAAAACGATTAAGTAATTAACGAATTAAAACGTTGGCATGAAGCTTACATTAAAATATATAGCAGTAATACTAATAGGTGCAATTGCATTGTCATCTTGTAGTAAGCATCCAGATAGTCCGGGATATGAATATATGCCAGATATGTATCGATCGCAAGCAATTGAAGCTTATGTGGATTACGGAATGGTTGGAGATGAAGAAAAGGGTGAAACCAATAAGCGTTTGAAAAATACGCAATCTGCAAGAACCCCTGCTGAAGGAACAATTCAATATTATTCAGACAAGAATAAAGCTAAATTAATGATGCCATTCAAATATGGTAAAGCGGATTTAGATACAGCTTCGGCAAATTTAAAAATACCGGAATCATTTTTAGGGGAGCATATTGATGAAAATATAAAGGAAGGAAAAAGGTTATTTGAAATTATGTGTATGCACTGTCATGGCAAAACAGGTCAAGGTGACGGAGGTGTTGTTGAAGTGGGAGGATATAATCCGCCAAGCCCTTACAGTGGAGCATATAAAGAAAGAAGTCTTGGGGGTATTTTCCATGTTATTACTTATGGTAAAGGGGCAATGGGGTCCCACGCATCTCAATTAAATAAAATTGAAAGATGGAAAGTAGCTATGTATGTTAGAACACTTCAGCACGGTGATTTTAACTTAGGAGGATTAACGGGTTCTGTAATAGCAGACACATTAACTGCAGCAATTGATGTAGCAGTTTTTACTGAGACTATTGCACCAGCGGGACATTAAGAATTAACTATTAATAGAAATAAATAGTCAAAAATGGAATTTCAAATTTCTAATAAAGCAAAAAAAGTAACACTTGGGTTAATGGGGGTAGGATTACTGCTGTTAATCGTAGGATTCTTCTTTCAAAAAGAATACGTCTTTCCTACTGTAATAAGTGATCACGAAGTGTATGTGGAATACTGGGGTGACCAAGGCGATAAGGAAGCGGATGTAAGGAATGAAGCAGAAGCTGCTATGGCGGCATTGGGATATGAGCTTGATTTTGGAGACGAAGCTGAAGCGCATGGAGCTGATATTGAGCATGCGGAAGGTGATGGACATGGAGAAGAAGTCCATGCTCACGCTAAACCTACTTTCGATTGGCATATTCATATAAAACATTTAGAAGTTGAGGGAGGTCATGCTGGTCATTCCGGCGGTCACGGTCATGATGTAGCACCATCAGAAACCTTAGCACACATGTTTAGCAGTGGAGATATTGCAATGTCTGATTCTCATTTTAGAAGATTTTGGTCGAACTTATTAGTAAATGGGTTCTTCTTTTTTGGAATTGCTTTAGGAGCACTTTTCTATCTTGCATTGCATTATGCTACTGAATCCGGATGGGGAGTTGTTCTATTAAGAATTATGGAGGCAATAATGTCTGCATTACCATTGGGCATGCTTGTCTTAGTAATAGTGTTTATCGGAGCGTCATTAGGGTTAAACCATATCTATCCGTGGATGGATCAATCGGTTGTAGATTCTGATGATTTAATTTGGGGTAAAGTGGCATATTTGAACAAGCCTTTTTTCTGGATTAGAATTATATGTTATTTTGGTGTGTTTGCTTACTTTATGAATTGGTTTAGGAAAACTTCAAGAAAACAAGATGGAGAGGGTGTTGAAAAAGCTACAGCCTTACATTTTTTAATGTACAGAAGGGGAGCATTGTTCTTAGTGTTCTTTGCAGTGTTTTCCTCCACAATGTCTTGGGATATTATTATGTCAATTGACACGCACTGGTTCAGTACATTGTTTGGATGGTATGCATTCTCAGGTATTTGGTTAAGTGCAATGATTATGATTATGATGATAACACTATACTTGAAACACAAAGGGGATTTAGAGTTTGTAAATACCGCTCATATACACGATGTTGGGAAATGGATGTTTGCATTAAGCTTCTTATGGAGTTACTTATGGTTCTCTCAATTTATGCTTATTTGGTATTCTAATATTCCAGAGGAAGTAATCTATTTCGTTACACGTATTGAAAGTTACAAATTTATATTCTTTGCAATGTTTGTTGTCAACTTTGTTCTGCCAATGATTTTCTTAATGTCAGCAGATACTAAAAAATCTTGGCCTTACTTAATATTTATTGGATTAGTAATATTTGTTGGTCATTGGTTTGATGTGTTTTGTATGGTAATGCCAGGGACATTATACGAAGAATGGAACTTTGGATTATTGGAAATAGGCATGTTTATGACATTCTTGGGGATGTTTATCTTTTTGGTACTGAGAGCTCTTGGAAAATCTCCTCTGGTGCAAAATAATCACCCATTTTTGGACGAGAGTAAACATCATCACGGATAAAATTATAGGATTAGATAAATTTAGAAAATGGAAAATAAGTTTTTAATATTTATAGTAGTTGTTTTAGGAGTTTTAGCTCTTATTCAGCTTGTGAAGGTGTATGAAATGACATCTAAAATTAGAGATGATAAAACTCAGGAAAATATTACACCCGGAGAAAACCTTTCACAAGCTAGTTTGTTTCTTGTGTTTATGGTCGCTCTCTTTGGCGGAACGATATACTTAATGCTGGAATATGGCAACGGTGGTCTTGGTTCTGCTGCATCAGAGCACGGTGTTATGATTGATGATTTGCTAGTTTTTAACTGGTGGATTGTACTTCCTGTGTTTTTTATAATGAACGGGATGTTATTTATTTTTGCATTTCTCTATAGAAGAGACCCTGAAAGAAAACCCGTTTATTTGGTACACAACAATAAATTAGAAATGATTTGGACTGTTGTACCTGCTATTATTCTTGCGGCAGTGATCATTTATGGTTTAAAAACTTGGAATTTTATTATGAATCCAGAGGATGAAGGAACTATTATTGAGCTATATGCAAAACAGTTTGATTGGACAGCTAGGTATTCTGGAGAGGACAACAAACTCGGAAAATCAAATTTTAAATTAGTAACAGGAACTAATCCATTAGGAGTTATTACTACGGATGGATTCTCTGAATCTTATCAAAAAATAGATGCTGAAATTGATAGATTAGATTCTGTTCTGTTGGCCAATAGTATTGAAAAATACGTAGAGAATGTTAAAACTACGGAGTATTTATTGCCTGATGGGAAAGTTGCTGAAATGTCTGAAAAAATTGAAAGATTGAAACGGCAGAAGTACAGGATTAAATCTGGTTTGGAAATAGGAAGAAATGCTGATGCTGACGATGCAATGGCAGCTAATGATGTCATTGTTAAAGGTGAAATGCATTTGATAGTGGATAAAACCTATACCTTTTATTTTAGATCACAGGATGTACTGCATTGTGCGTGGTTTCCACATTTTAGAGCACAAATGAATTGTGTGCCTGGCATGACGACTTCATTTACCTTAAAACCAACAATTACAACTAAAAATATGCGCTTAGATGAGTTTGTTATAGATCATTATAAAAATATCAATAACATTCATAATGAGCGTAAAAGAAGAATTGGAGAGGAAGAAGAGGTTATTGACTTTGACTATATATTGATGTGTAACAAAATTTGTGGAGCAAATCACTCGAATATGCAAATGAAAGTTATCGTTGAAACAGAAGCAGAATATAAAAACTGGATTGAATCTCAAACAAGGTTTGATGGAGGAGCTGTGTCCTATACTGCCGAGGCTGTTGCTGCGGAAGAAGTAACTCAAGAAATTGAAGAATAAGAATTTTAGTAATTAGAAAAAAAGAGAAGAGTATGTCAGATCACGGTCACGCAACACATCATCATAAAGAAAGTTTCTTTACTAAGTACGTGTTTAGTCAAGATCATAAAATGATTGCTAAACAATACCTATTAACAGCCATAGTTATGGGTATTGTTGGTATTGCACTTTCGGCATTATTTAGATTACAATTAGGATGGCCAGACGAAAAGTTTGGTGTTATGGAAACTTTATTAGGTTCGGGCTGGGCACCTGACGGTGTTTTGGACAGTAACATGTACTTAGGCCTTGTTACAATGCACGGAACTATTATGGTATTTATGGTTCTTACAGGCGGTTTGTCTGGTACTTTTTCCAACTTACTTATTCCACTTCAAATTGGAGCAAGAGACATGGCGTCTGGGCTCTTAAATATGATTTCATATTGGATGTTTTTCTTATCGAGTGCTATAATGTTGGCTTCTCTTTTTATTGAAACTGGTCCAGCAATGGCTGGCTGGACAATATATCCGCCACTAAGTGTGCTTGAAGAAACTCAACCAGGGTCCGGATTGGGTATGACGATGTGGTTGTTGTCAATATCAATATTTATTGCATCTGCATTATTAGGAGGTATTAATTACATAGTGACTATTATTAACCTTCGTACGAAAGGAATGAGAATGACTAGATTACCTTTATCGATTTGGACATTCTTCGTAACTGCTATTCTAGGGTTATTATCTTTTCCTGTTCTTTTGTCTTCAGCATTATTACTTGTAATGGATAGACACATGGGAACAAGTTTCTTTTTAAGTGATATTACAACATCTAATGGCGCACTTGACCAAACAGGAGGGTCTCCAGTATTATTTGAGCACTTATTCTGGTTTTTAGGTCATCCTGAGGTATATATAATATTGTTACCTGCCTTAGGTATATCGTCAGAAGTAATCGCTACAAATTCTAGAAAACCAATCTTTGGATATAGAGCAATGATTGGGTCGATATTGGCTATTGGATTTCTTTCGTTTATTGTTTGGGGCCATCATATGTTCCTTACGGGAATGAATCCTTTCTTAGGGGGCGTATTTGTCTTTACTACCTTACTTATTGCTATTCCTTCAGCTGTAAAAGTATTTAATTACTTAACTACTTTATGGAAAGGTAATCTCGTGTTTACACCTGCAATGTTATTCTCAATTGGAATGGTTTCTACTTTTATTAGTGGTGGTGTTACGGGTATTATTTTAGCTGATGCAGCTCTGGATATTAGTCAACACGATACTTACTTTGTAGTTGGTCACTTCCATATTGTAATGGGTATGTCCGCTATTCTGGCAATGTTTGCTGGGGTTTATCATTGGTTCCCTAAAATGTACGGTAAAATGATGAATAAGAAATTAGGTTATATTCACTTCTGGATTACCATTACTTGCGGATATGGAGTATTTATTCCTATGCACTTCTTAGGAGAGGGTGGAATGCCTAGACGTTATTATACAAATTCAGAATTTCCAATGTTTGATCACATGATAGATTTAAATATTGTAATTAGTGTTTTTGCAACTGTCGGCGTACTTTCTCAATTGTTCTTCTTTTGGAACTTTCTGTATAGTGCATTAAGGGGGCCAAAAGCTTCTCAAAACCCATGGAGATCAAATACACTAGAGTGGACATCTCCAGTTGAGCATATTCACGGTAACTGGCCCGGAGATTTGCCGGTTGTCCACAGATGGCCTTATGATTATAGTAAGCCCGGACAAGCAGAAGATTTTGTTATGCAAAATGTTCCACTAGAACCAGGTGAAGAAGAACATTAGCATTTTATATTGAATTAATATATTGAAGTCCGTATCTTTGTTAGGTGCGGACTTTTTTTATACTAACAATTTATTTTTTCATTTTTTCAAGTCAGTGTCACGCACAGCTCTTTGATTCTATTCGAACCAGCCTTTATTCTAAGCCAAAGTTTTTGTTGAAGTTTGATACCCGCAACTCTTTTATTTCAAACCAGTATGCAAAAATACATGGTGTTAAAGTTGGCCTCTCATTCAACAAGACAACTAATATTGGTGTCGGTTATCATTGGATGCCAAAGAGACTTATTGAGCCTGCTATCCTTAATTCTACTAGTATACATTTAAAATTTGGCTATGCTGTGGCATTCTTTGAATATAACTTTTATAAATCCAAACATTGGAGTGCAGAGATTCCGGTTCAAATTGGATTAGGGAAAGCATTATATGATGATTTAGACCTTGCTGTTATAACGGGTAGTTCATGGCTAATTATTTATGAACCCGCCATGACTATTGAATACAAATTCTTTAGATACTTTGGGTTAGGAGGAGGTGTTGGATTTAGATTAGCAATAAAATCGAACCAGCAAATAAATGAATCATTTACAGCACCAGAGTATATTTTAAGATTTAAAATCTACTTTGGTGATATTTATAAAGAACAGATCTTAAAAAAATAATTTGCTTTGTTATCTTTGTTAACGCGTGATAGAAGAATACGACATACACGATGATGATGAATCTGGTTCGAATAAAGAGCTAGAACAAGTGTTGCGCCCTAAATTATTTGATGATTTTGCAGGTCAAAGACATGTGACAGATAATTTACAAGTATTTGTAAAAGCCGCTATTCTTAGAAACGAACCATTAGATCATGTTTTGTTACATGGCCCTCCCGGTCTTGGCAAAACAACATTGGCACATATTATTGCCAACGAAATGAATGTTGGTTTTAAAGTTACTTCTGGTCCTGTTTTGGATAAACCAGGCGATTTAGCAGGGTTATTAACAAATTTAGAGGAAGGTGATGTTTTGTTTATTGATGAAATTCATCGCCTAAGTCCAGTAATTGAAGAGTACCTATACTCAGCAATGGAAGATTATAAAATTGATATTCTTATTGATTCTGGGCCTAATGCAAGAACGGTTCAGATAGAATTGAATCCATTTACCTTAATTGGCGCAACAACACGTTCAGGGATGCTTACAGCACCTTTAAGGGCGCGTTTTGGTATTAGCAGTCGTTTGCAGTATTACGAAACTAAAATCCTAACAGACATTGTAGAACGTTCTTCGGGAATTCTAGATATTCCTATTGATTATGAAGCCGCTTTTGAAATTTCAGGAAGAAGTAGAGGGACCCCAAGAATAGCGAACGCCCTTTTAAGAAGAGTTAGAGATTTTGCACAGATACAAGGTGATGGGACAATAAATACTTCTATTACTGCTACTGCTTTAGAAGCGCTGCATGTCGATAAACATGGCTTGGATGAAATGGATAACCGTATATTATCGGTTATGATAGAGAAATTTGGAGGCGGTCCTGTAGGTTTGACAACTATAGCAACCGCTGTAGGAGAGCAAGCAGGTACAATAGAGGAAGTTTATGAACCCTTTTTAATTCAAGAAGGATATATTGCAAGAACTCCGCGTGGAAGAATGGCTACCGAATTGGCTTATAAACACCTAGGAAAAGAAAGAGGAGCAACACAAGGGGGCTTGTTTTAAGTAAATTGCGATGAAGAAATTATTTGTATTTGTATTATTTGTTAGTCTTTTTAGTCTATACTTTGCTTCAAATATAGATTCTATAAGTGAAGATGTTAATGTTGTTTTACAAGAAGGAAAGGTAGATTTGGGAATTGAAATTACTCCTGTTGGGCCATCAAATAAAAAGGAAATAGGCAAAGAACAAAATAAGCATTCAGGTAAATCCCTTCAAGAACAAGCGGAAGAAATACCTGTTGTATTTGGTCAATGGTGGTTTTGGGTTGGCCTTTTTGCTGTGATTTTGTTTTTAAAATTAGTTATCTTTAAGAAGTAGCTAACTTTTCTTTCCATGCCTAGATTAAAACACACACAATTAATTAAAGAAGAAGCGCATCGATTAGGCTTTTCTTTTGTTGGTTTTTCAAAGGCTGATTTTTTAGAAGAGGAGGCTCCTCGACTAGAGAAATGGCTCAAAGAAAATCAACATGGAGAGATGTCTTACATGGAGAATAATTTTGATAAACGATTAGACCCTAGATTATTGGTTGAAGGTTCAAAATCGGTCATTTCCTTGTTATACAACTACCATTCAGATCAAATACAAAGTGATCCAACAGCCCCTAAAATTTCTACTTATGCTTATGGAGAGGATTATCATTTCGTGATAAAGCACAAGCTTAAGTCGTTGGTTTATTTTATTCAAGATAAAATAGGAGAGGTAGATGCTCGTGTTTTTACTGATTCTGCCCCTGTATTAGATCGAGCTTGGGCAAAAAAAGCCGGTTTAGGATGGATTGGCAAAAACGCTAACCTAATTAATAAAAATCAAGGCTCTTATTTTTTCATTGCTGAGGTTATACTTGATTTAGACTTAAGCTACGATTCACCAGTGCAGGATTACTGTGGAACGTGTACAAAATGCATTGATGCTTGTCCGACAGGAGCGATAATCCAGCCCTATGTTGTTGATGGAAGTAAGTGTATCTCCTATTTCACTATAGAGCTTAAAGAGGCAATACCTCAAGAAGTTAAAGGCAAAATGGATAACTGGATGTTTGGTTGTGACATTTG
The DNA here is from genome assembly GCA_963926405.1 of uncultured Flavobacteriales bacterium. Classification (GTDB taxonomy): domain Bacteria; phylum Bacteroidota; class Bacteroidia; order Flavobacteriales_D; family Parvicellaceae; genus CALSMU01. Next base: position 9,792 of record CAWUXI010000002.1, on the reverse strand, counting down.
CCAAAAAGTTTGCCCTTGGAACAGCTTCTCTTTGCAACACAATGAACCTGCATTTAACCCACACCCAGACTTGCTTTCTATGACCAAAGGTGACTGGGAAGATTTGCAGGAAGATACGTTTAAAGAATTATTTCGAAAATCAGCAGTAAAGAGAACCAAATTTTCTGGTTTAAAAAGAAACATTGCCTTTTTAAAGAATTAGAAGATCTCTATAAAAAAGGAGCAATAAAGCTCCTTAGGACTAAATGTTATTCTTTTTTAAATAGTATCAAAAACCTCTAAAATCACATCATTGTACATGCCAAAAGATGCGAGGCACCATACTTTTAAGGAAGGAACTTCATCTTTTTGCAACCAACTAATAGCTTTAACCAACTCCTTGTGAAACAAGGATCGATCAAAACTTACTTTTTCCAATACTTTTTTACTTAGTTCTAGCATATGTGGGTTTGTTTTTTTCGATGAGAGAGCTATAAATATAGACAAATTATCTTAATTAACCAATAAAGTTATCAACAACATCGATGAACGTATGGTTCTAATTTATGATTCAACTATTAATACGAATATTGAGCAAACAATGTTGTAAGCTGCATGGACTTTAACATTTTTTCATAAAAATGCTTTTTTTGATTCGATTAATACGGATTAAAACTAATTTTGCAGTTCATTATTTAAAGTGAAAGATGAAAAATAACCGTGCTGTAATAATTTGGCTGTTTATAGGATTCTTCCTGGTCTTTATAATGGTGATTGTTGGCGGAATTACACGCCTTACGGGAAGTGGTTTGTCTATGGCAGATTGGAAACCAATTATGGGGGCAATTCCTCCAATGAATGAAGCCGAATGGATTGCTAAATTTGATTTGTATCAGAAAACCCCCGAATTCGTAAAAGTAAATTCAACTTTTACGTTGACTGATTTCAAATCAATTTTTTGGTGGGAGTTTATCCACAGATTGTTGGCCCGTATAATTGGAATTATTTTTATTGTTCCATTTGTTTTCTTTTGGATCAAAAAGAAGTTCGACAAAGTCCTACTGAAAAAAGTGTTTATCATTTTTATATTGGGAGGGCTTCAAGGACTATTAGGCTGGTACATGGTTAAAAGCGGATTGGTAGATAAACCACATGTTAGTCACTTTCGATTAGCCGCCCATTTGCTGACAGCATTATCCGTAATGGTTTATATTCTTTGGGTAATAATGGATATAGTTTATCCAAATCGTGAATCAGTTCATGTTAAAGGCCTAAAAAAAGGAGTTTGGGCACTATTAATTTTGATTGTCTTACAAATAACTTATGGAGCTTTTGTCGCGGGTTTAAAGGCAGGATTCATGTATAATACTTTTCCTAAAATGGGGTCAAATTGGCTAGCACCAGAAGTTGGTGAAGGAGGCTTTGCAAGTCTTTTTTCTCATGGAGCAACTGTTCAGTTTATTCATCGAACCCTTGGGGTAATATTAATGATTCTTGCTCCTTTATTTTGGGTATGGGCACGAAGACAAAATGTTGTTGGCCGTCAAAATAGAGGGCTTGTTTTTCTAAATGTATCGGTTGGTATTCAGGTTCTTTTAGGAATTCTAGCACTCCTTTATATAGTCCCAGTTTCTCTGGGGGTCATACATCAAGCTGGCGCGGCTGTTGTCCTATGCGCAGTGGTCTACTTATTACATCAAACAAAAGAATAGTTGATTTTGATGATAGAAAAATGGGTTTTAATAATTATCGCATTAACATTTTTTTCATGTGCAACAGAAGAAATAGAGACTGAAATACTTCTTTCTGAGTTAGATGGAGCAGAATATGTTTCCGATATGGAAGGTGAAATGAACGCTCGAAAGGCAACGCATTTAATATTACAGGGGAAAATGGATAGTATCAGTTATACTGATATAAGATCTATTTCTGATAGTTTACAAACGCAAGGTTTTACATGGCGGAAAAAATACTTTAAAGCGTTGAATATTTTATTGCCAGAAATGGATAGTATAGAAAGACGCTATTTAGGAGTTAATGCATTTTCTTATTTCCTGCATAATCCAAATGAATTACTAAACCAATTGAATACTAATGCTTTTGATAATTCAGAATTTTGGTTAAGAATATTGTCTATTGAATTTAACGCACGTGTTCTACCGGAAGATATTACGATTAATAGCGTGATTAACTTAGCGCATAAATATTGCAACAATTGCCCTGATGAAGAAAAAGAATCGATTATTGAATTTATAGAGGCATTGTCAGTTTACGAAGATTAATTATCTTTTATATCTATCATACTTATCGTTCTTAGTAACTTCCTTTTTTTTAGATGTTTTGGAACTCATTTTTATTATTGGAATAATAACCTCTTCCAAGCTAATTCCTCCATGTTGGAATGTGTCTTTGTAATAATTCATGTAATGATTATAATTATTCGGATAGACAAAAAACTTGGTGTCTTTAGCGAATATATAGGTGCTACTCACATTTAATTTTGGTAAAAATGCTTCTTCAGGGTTTTTAATTTCAAAGACATCTCTTTTTACATAACTTAAGTTTTTGCCTTGTTTGTACCTTAAGTTGGTATTGGTGTTTCTGTCTCCAACAACCTTACTTGCCTCGTCTACTCTTACTGTTCCGTGGTCTGTAGTAATAATAACATCACAACCATTTTCTGCAATAAGTTTAAATATATCCAGCAATGAAGAGTGCTCAAACCAACTTAGTGTTAATGATCGGTATGCAGCTTCATCACTCGCTAATTCTCTAATTACTTCCATATCAGTTCTGGCATGAGAGAGCATATCTACAAAATTATAAACGATTGCATTAAAATCGTTCTGTAGTAAATTTGAAAAGTTATCTACTAATTTTTTTCCAGCGTTGAGGTTTGTTATCTTGTTGTATGAGAATTTTCCAGTTATTCCATTTCGCATTAAATTCCCTTCTAAAAAATCCTTTTCAAATAAGTTTTTACCCCCCTCATCATCGTCATTTTGCCATTTTTCTGGATATTTTTTCGCGATTTCTGTTGGCATTAACCCAGCAAAAATTGCGTTTCTTGCATATTGAGTAGCGGTTGGTAAAATCCCATAGTAATTATCTTCTTCCTCAATAGTAAAGTACTCAGAAAGTACTGGCTGCAATACTTTCCATTGGTCATATCGCAAATTATCAATGACCATTAAAAATGTTTTTTTATTTAAATTAGGAAAAACTTTCTTTTGTAAGAGGGTGTGACTCATTACAGGAGCTTCTTCTGTCCCATTTAGCCATTCCAAATAATTGTCCTCAATAAAACGAGAAAATAAATCATTCGCCTCTTTCTTTTGCATGGAAAGAATTTCTTTCATTCCTTCATCATTACTGTTTTCAAGTTTTAGCTCCCAACGTGTAATGCGTTTATACATATTGTCCCACTCCTTAAAGTCCATTTGATCTTGCAAATCCATTGCAATTTGTCTGAATTCTTGTTGGTATCCAGAAGTGGTTTTTTCACTAACGAGTCGTTTTCCTTCTAAGTTCTTTTTTAAAGATAATAGTATTTGATTGGGATTAACGGGCTTAATTAAATAATCAGCTATTCGGCCTCCTATAGCTTCATCCATGATAGACTCCTCTTCACTTTTGGTAATCATAACAATAGGGAGGTTGGGGTGGTCTTTTTTTATATTTTCTAAAGTTTCCAATCCGGTTAATCCAGGCATATTTTCATCTAAAAAAACAATATCGAAATTGGACGCTTTAATTTCGTCAATTGCTTCATTTCCACTATTAACTGTGCTGACTTGATGCCCTTTTCCCTCCAAAAACATTACGTGAGGTTTTAATAAATCTATCTCGTCGTCTGCCCAAAGTATTTTAGCCATGGTATATTTGTTTAAATTTGTTTTACAATGTAAAAATAAGTTAAGGGGAGTTCTAATAATTCATTCGCATCAAAATTCACATAGCTTTTTATAGACAATGAAAATTTCATCTTACTATCTGGATAATAAGATGAAATTTGAAGCGGTATATGAAAAACTATGTGAACCATTAGGGAATAAAGATAATAAACAATCTGACTTCGTTAAACTATTTTTAAAGAGCGAATGCTATTCAAAAATAGTTGTGCCTCGCATCTTATTCATTATCTTTGTTTTTTGAAAGAAATGAATTATTAGAACTCCCCTTTAGTGGAATCAACCAATAAGAAGAAAATATTTAACGATCCAGTGTATGGTTTTATTTCATTACCATATGATATTATTTTAGATGTAATAAACCATTCATATTTTCAACGTCTAAGAAGAATTAAACAATTGGGCCTTACGGATGTTGTTTACCCAGGAGCTTTGCATACTCGGTTTCATCATGCGGTGGGTTGTACTCACCTTATGGGGCAGGCAATTGATACGCTTCGGGCAAATGGAAATGAAATTACCGAAGAGGAAGCTATTGGAGTAACTCTAGCAATACTTTTGCATGATATTGGGCATGGTCCTTTTTCTCATGCATTGGAACATTCTATTGTACAAGGATTAACACATGAAGATATCTCGGTATTGTTCATGGCAGAGTTAAATAAGCAGTTTAAGGGTAAATTAGATGTCGCTATTCAAATATTTAACAATCAGTATCCAAAGAGGTTTTTGCATCAGTTGGTGTCAAGTCAATTAGACATGGATCGACTAGATTATCTTAAAAGAGATAGTTTTTATTCAGGTGTTTCTGAGGGTGTGGTGAGTAATCAGCGGATTATTAAAATGTTGGACGTAGTTGATGACGAGCTCGTAATTCATGAAAAAGGTATTTACTCCATTGAGAAATTTATTGTCGCTCGTCGATTAATGTATTGGCAAGTCTACTTGCATAAAACGGTAATTAGCGCTGAGTTTTTATTGGTTAATATTTTGAAGCGAGCGAAATATTTAGCTAAGAATGGCTCGGATTTATTTTGTAGCCCTGCTTTTAAATTATTCTTGTATAATGACATAAGTAAAGAAGATTTTCAAACCAAAAAAGTTTTAGAAGCTTTTACAGAGTTAGATGATTACGATGTGTTAGGAGCGATTAAAGTTTGGAGTAATCATTCTGATAAAATTTTGTCCGAGTTATCTAATATGCTTGTGAACAGACAGTTGTTAAAGGTTGAAATTCAGAAAGAAGCGTTTAGTAAAGAAGAAATAGAGAAACATATTCAGCTTGCTTCAAAATATTATTCTATTAGTGAAGAAGAAGCCAAGTATTTTGTATTCAATAACAATATAGAGAACAATGCTTACAATCCGGAAATGGATAGCATAAATATTTTATTTAAAGATGGTTCAGTCAAGGATATAACGGATGCGTCAGACAACTTCAATATTCAAGCGTTGTCTATGACCATAAGAAAGTATTTCTTATGCTATCCATCTATTAGTGGATAAGTTCTTGAAAATATTTTCGCTATTGAGGTTTCTGTTTTAAAATCTTATTAAATTTGAACCAATGGAATTTACTGCACAACAAATTGCTGGACTATTAGAAGGTGAAATTGAAGGAAACCCGGACGCCACAGTTAGTGATATGGCAAAAATTGAAGAAGGTAAACCTGGGACAATAACATTTCTAGCTAATCCTAAATACGAAGAGTTTATATATACAACAAAAGCGACTATCGCCCTTGTAAATAGAACCTTTGTTCCCCAGAAAGATCTTCCAACAACATTAACTTTAGTAAAAGTAGACGATGCATATCAGTGTTTGACAAAGTTACTTGCTGTTTATGATCAGGCAACGCAAAACAAACAAGGAATAGAGCAACCTTCTTTTATTTCAGATTCCTCTTCGCTTGGAGAGAATTGTTATGTAGGAGCCTTTGCATATATAGGAACGAATGTTACTATTGGAGAAAATGTTAAAATTTACCCACATGTATATATTGGAGATAACGTAACTATTGGAGATAATTCAACGATTTTTTCAGGAGTTAAAGTTTATGTTAACTGTAAATTAGGGAAGTCTTGTACAATTCATTCAGGTGCAATAATTGGTTCTGATGGATTCGGTTTTGCTCCGAATGTGGATAATAATTATCAGAAAGTCCCACAAATTGGAAATGTAATACTAGAAGATTATGTCGAAGTAGGGGCAAATACTACTATTGATAGAGCAACAATGGGCTCTACGCTAATTCGGAAAGGCGTAAAATTGGATAATTTAATCCAGGTAGCACATAATGTTGACATCGGAGAGAATACCGTAATTGCGGCTCAAACAGGAATTGCTGGATCGACTAAATTAGGCAAGAACATGATGATTGGAGGTCAAGTTGGGATTGTTGGTCACTTAAAACTGGCAGATGGTGTTAAAATTGCTGCACAATCAGGTGTAGCAAGAGATATTTTAAAAGAAAACGAAATCGTTCAAGGGTCTCCTGCTTTTCCAATAGGAGATTATCAACGAAGTTATGTTTTATTTAGAGGCTTACCGAAATTGAGAGGGGAAATAATAGAAATGCAAACTACATTAGAAGAATTTAAATCGCCTAATAACTAGACATATCTGAAGCATATGAATAAAAAACAACACACATTAAACGCTGCGATAGAATTACAAGGAGTAGGCTTACATACGGGGGAAAATGTAAAGGTAATAATAGAACCCGCAGCTGAAAATCACGGATATAAATTTCAAAGAACAGATATTGAGGGTGAGCCAATTATTCCTGCTGATGCTGATTTAGTAGTTTCTACAGAAAGGGGGACGACGTTAGAAAAAAATGGAGTTAAAGTTAATACTACAGAACATCTATTAGCTGCTCTTTATGGAATGCAGGTTGATAATGCATTGATTAAATTAGATGGAGCTGAAATTCCGATTATGGATGGAAGCGCATTGCCTTTTGTAGAAGCAATCGAGTCAGTAGGTCTAAAAGAACAGGAAGCAGATAGAGATTATTTTGAGTTTCAAGAGAATAGGCCTTTCGAGGACCTAGAGAAAGGTGTTGAAATGCTTGGGATACCATATGATGACTTTCGACTAACAGTTATGGTAGATTACAATTCCCCGGTGCTAGGGACTCAACATGCTTCGATGTATAATATTTCTGAATTCAAGGAAAACATTGCATCTTGTAGGACTTTTGTATTCTTAAGAGAGCTTGAAATGCTGGCAAAGGCGGGCTTAATTAAAGGGGGGGATATTGATAATGCAATTATTCTAGTTGAAAGAGATAATGTGCCGCAAGAGGAGCTTGATGCTTTAGCGAAATTGTTAAATAAAGAACATCTTGATATTAAAATTCAAGGGAACACCCTTAATAATATTGATTTAAAATTCATTAATGAACCAGCTCGTCATAAATTATTAGACGTGATTGGTGATTTAGCTTTAGTTGGAAAACCTATTAAGGGACATATTTTGGCTGCTAGACCAGGTCATTCTGGAAATACCTCGTATGCTAAGATAATCAAGCAAATAATGAAGGAGCAAGCAAAAGGAGGTAAGAGATTTGACTTAACAAAAGAGCCCTTATACGATATCAATGCTATTGAAAAGATGTTACCACATCGTTATCCCTTTTTAATGGTTGATAAGGTGATGGAGATTACTGAAAACTCAATTATTGGTGTTAAAAATATTACAATGAATGAGCCGCAGTTTCCGGGTCATTTTCCGGGAAATCCAATAATGCCTGGGGTACTGCAAATTGAAGCAATGGCTCAAGTTGGTGGAATATTTTCATTGAGCGGAGTTGAAGATCCACATTTATATTCGACATATTTTATGAAAATTGATAAAGTAAAATTTAAAAGAAAGGTGATACCAGGAGATACCATTGTATTTGAGCTAAAGTTAATCTCTCCGATTCGAAGAGGATTAGTTCATATGGCTGGGGTTGCATATGTTAATGGACAACCTTGTATGGAAGCTGAAATGTTAGCTTCTGTTGTAAAAGATAGAGAAGAATGAGGAGTGAACTAGCGTATATACACCCTGATGCAAAAATAGGGAAAGGTGTTGTTATTGAACCATTCGTATCGATTTATGGTGATGTGGAAATAGGTGAAGGTACCTGGATAGGCGCTAATGTTGTTATAATGGATGGCGCTAGAATTGGGAAAAATTGTAGAATTTTTCCAGGAGCCGTTATTTCTGCTGTTTCACAAGACCTTAAGTATAAAGGAGAGTATACAACAACGCATATAGGAGATAACACCACCATTAGAGAATGCGTGACTATTCATAAAGGGACTACAGATAGAAATAAGACGGTTATCGGAAATAATTGTTTATTAATGGCATACGTGCATGTTGCCCACGATTGTCTAATTGGCAATAACGTAATCATAGCAAATAGCACACAATTGGCAGGTCACATTACTATTGATGATTGGGTTATAATTGAAGGAATGGTTGGAACACAGCAATTTGTTCACATAGGCGAGCATGCATTTATTGCAGGAGGATCATTGGTTCGAAAAAATGTCCCGCCTTATGTTAAGGCTGCTAGAGAGCCACTTTCTTATGTAGGAGTTAATTCTGTGGGCTTAAGAAGAAGAGGGTTTACTGATCAGCAAATAATGAATGTAGAAGATATATACAGAGTGGTATATGTTCAAAATAGTAACATTACAACGGCTTTGAAAGTTGCTGATATTGAATTGCCTTCTTCTGAAGAAAAGAATAAAATATTAGATTTTATAAAAGGATCTACTAAAGGTATTATGAGAGGGTTGTCTTAATAATTATTCAATAATACATTTTGTAGGTAAATATCCGTTTGCTCCAACAATGTAAATCCCCTTAGATAACTGGCTAACATCAATGCTATTAATACCGGGCTGAATGTTTATTGTCTCAAATAATTTTCCTTCAATATTATAGATATGAATATCTAAAGTTTCATTTGATTGGACCTGAAGGTTATTAGAAGTAGGATTTGGATATAAATTTAAATACTCCAATTTATTATCTTGCATTCCTTGCCCCAAAGAATCTATATTAATCCCAATGTAATTAGTGCCAACAACCGTTTCCGTATTATAAAGGTTTGCTGAGTTTACAGTAATGTGGCCCTGAACAAACTGTGTTGGAGATAAAAGAACAGAGTAGCGTTCTCCTGGATATAAGATGAGGGTGTCGTTGTCGATTGGGTTAGGAAGAATTCTTCCATCCGACATATGCGCTACTGCATTTGCTTCAGCAGGGAAAATGTATTCAACAGAATTGTACCCAACGTTTCCAATGTGCAATAAAACTGTGTCGCCAGCGCTCATTTTAATTATTTGTGTAGTGTCATCAAATAATTGCGTCCCTGCTTTTCCGTTAACCATAAAATAATCAGCTTCGTACATGTGAAATGGTCCAGGAGAAGGAACATTGAAATTCCAGTATAAATACATGTCAGAAGAAAGGTAGTAGTACTCTTTATTAAACGAAGGCCCGTTTGCATATAACAGGTTTGCGTCGGGATAATTCCTAATTACAATCATTCCTGTCATCCCCAATGCAGCGTGCATATTAGTGTTTACATGGCAATGGTACAAGAAAGTTCCCGGATGTTTAGCTTTGAACTTATAAGTTATACTGTCATTAGACATGATGCCGTATGATGTCGATGGAACACCATCATTTATTTGTGTTACATCTAATCCGTGCAAATGAATTGTGTGCGTTTCTGGAGAGAGGTTGTGCAATTTTAAATAAACACTATCATTTAAATCGTAAATAAGCAAAGGAGAAGGTAATGTGATTCTTTGATTGGGGGCATTCGGGTTAAATTCTCCAAAGCCCCAATAAGGGGTATTAGTGCCGCCCTCTCTTTGAAAAGTTCCGTCC
>CAWUXI010000001.1:0-38933 GCA_963926405.1 uncultured Flavobacteriales bacterium | reverse complement strand
CAATATATCCTAATCCAGTTGCTGCATTTGAACCAACACCTAGTTCTGGAAATGTTCCTTTAGATGTTTATTTTGATAATACATCTTTAGGTGGTAATACCTACGCATGGGATTTAGGGGATGGAACTACGTCGACATCATTTGATCCATCAAATATTTTTACAGAGACAGGTGAATATAATATATCATTATATATTGTTGATCTTAATGGATGCGCTGATAGCACTTCGGCAGTCATTATTGTTGAAGGGTTGTCGACTTTAATTATTCCTAATATTTTTACTCCCAATGGAGATGGAAGTAATGATGTGTTCAATTTGACTGGAACTAATATTACAGAGATAAAAGGAACGGTTATGAATAGATGGGGTCAGGTGGTATATCAATTTAATACACTGGAAGCTGGTTGGACAGGAAGAACGGTTTCTGGTATAGAAGCTGCAGAGGGTACATACTACTATATTGTTGATGCCGTTGGAGCAGATGGACAAGAGTATAATTATCAAGGTCCATTTCAATTAATCCGATAGAAAGTAGGTAACTTATTTGGGAGGTCTTTATTCGATTAAAGACCTCTTTTTTGTTAAATAGACAAACAACAGAAGTGTATTTTTATGAAATACTATTCGAATAGGAATAGTATAATGGCAACTATTCGACATTTATTTTTTTTCTTCAGGATCATCTGCTAAAACTTTTGACAAGCGGGATTTCTTAATCAGGTTCCCGCTTTTTTAGACCTTAAATTGTACCACAAAATAAAAAAATGTAAATAATTAGAATAAGTCACAAGAGATTTAATGGAGTATCAGGAAGTAAAACGCCTCAGTTGTCGAAATCACTTTTACTCTCTATATGAATGTTCGATTAGAATTTAGTGACACACTTGATTATATAGTTCTTGAGCACCACCAACATTAAACTTAATGGCAATTTTTAAATCAGTACATGTATTAATAGAATTTCCAAGCGCAAGATGTGTCCTTGCTCTTAACATATATGCTTGACCATAACTAGGGTCAAGCTTTATAGCCAAATTGAAATCGTTTAGGGCATTGACCATCTGATTCGATAGAGCATAAGCATAACCTCTATTAAAATATACACGAGCGTTCGTATTGGATATTTTTTCAGCTTTATTTAGAATATTAATTACCTCACTGTATTTTCCTTGTTGTCCCTTAGCAATTGCTAAGTTATTATAAGCGTCAATTATATTTGGGTCCAATTTTATTGCGATTTCAAGCGATTTTATACAATCATTTAATTTATTTATGGATAGAGAATGGGTTCCTTTTTTATAATGTACCAGCGCTAAAGAATTATTATCTGTTAATGGTCGGTTTAATTCATCAGTGAGGTTAGTTCCATAATCGTCTATTCCTCCACCTGGATTGTTCTTCAGTTTAGTTAAGGCTTGCTTTGCTTTGAGTTCGTATTCTTGAACCAATTTTAAATTCCCACTTTGTTTTGCTTTTTCTGACCATGCTAAATATATGTCTGGATTCATCTCTGCTAATAGAAATGCAAGTTCTTTATTCCCCCTCGTCGATTGAAATAAACCTGCCTGAAGAATTTCGTTGTCGGACGGAGATTCAGCTGAAGAGAAATGCTTTTGAAGCAAATGGTTTTCATGTTTTTTCAATTCTGATCTTTCATCTAACTTGTAAAACTCATTAGGTCTAGAGTTGTAATAATATGCCATTGGTGCCCAGTGTTCAAGTAGAGGCAAGTTCTGAGTGTTAATAGGTCCTTTGTCAGCGTACTTAATAATTGTTTCTTGATTTGATACTAACTGTTGAGAAAGAAACGCAGTGAAAGAATAAATTTTTACTTTTTTTAATTCGTCAGAAGAAAGAAGATAGTTTTTGCGAATTTGAGTAAGGTCAGCATTAATTTCGGTTTCTGAACAGAGTAAAAGGATATCCTCCTTACCAATATGCCAAAGCGCAATATGCTTAAATTCGGAGAACGCGGTTCTTAGAATAAGCTTTAATCCTTTGTCATCCATTTCATATAGATTAAACCATTGTGCGACATAGCCTCCAGACTTTAGTTTAGACTTACATAAGCTAAAAAACTCTTTTGTATAGAGGTTTCCCACACCTGCAGACCATGGATTGGAAGGTTGGCTAATGATTAAATCAAATTTTCTTGGAGAGCAACTTAAAGCAGATAACCCGTCGTCTCGAATGACTTTTAATTTACTATTCCCAAGGGGGTTATTATTAATATCGTTAAAATGGATTGATGCTTCAATTACTTCACCAGATATTTCCGCTACTTCAGCATATTTCACTCTTTCTTGTGATACAACATGTCCTATAGTTGTTCCCGCACCAAAACCGATGACAAAAACGGAGTCTGGTGAATTATGGAGTATAATCGGTGTAAGACCTAAAGATATTTGTGTTGGTAAATCACCAACAGAATTAGCGTCACCTTTACCATTTGTAAATAAATACTTTTCCTTTTTGCTTTGAGCAACGACAACAGTACCATTAACTCCTTCTTGATAATGAAGAATTTTGTTGTGGTTGTCAGCTTTGGTTTGAAATTCGTTAAAAGAAGTTGGAGGTGTGATTCTATTAATTTTTCGAGAAACTTCAGAGAGCATTATGTTATTCGCCCAATTCGTCTTACTAACATTTGTTCCATAAAAGGTTATTGAAATTAATAAAACAGAAAGGCCAATAAATAATCTCCGTTTGTTCCAAGTTCCTGTAAAAAAAATAAGGGCTGCGAACACTAAATTCAACAAGAATGTAAATTCCAAAGTCGATTTTATACCAATTAGGGGAATTAAAATTAAACCAGCAGTTAAGGAGCCTATGACGGTGCCGAGGGTGTTGATTGCAAAAATGTTTCCAATGCTTCTTCCAGTATGTTTTATTTCTTTGACATAAAGTTTACTAGCAATTGGTAAAGAGGCTCCCATGAACAAGGTTGGAGGGAGGATCAAAAGAGCAACATAGAATAACTGAACGAAGTTATAATAACCATATGAAACAGTTAAAGGCTCTCCTGTGGTTGACCAAATGTAATAGGGTAGTTTGTCATAAAATGGCAGACTAATTAAAGTCGTAATGACAATACCAAATTGACAAAGGGCAAGTGACTGGTATGAATCTTTTATTTTATTCCCTTTTCGATATACAAAATAACTACCAATGGTGATTCCTAGAATGAATATTGTTAGGATAATAGTGAATGAATAAGTCGATGAGCTTAAAATAGGTATTAAGAGACGTAACCAGACAATTTCATAAATCATGGCCGTTACTCCAGAAAGACCAGCAATGAGAAAAACGATTTTATTTTGTTTCTCTGATAAAAACTGGAGAGGTTTCTTAATTGTTTTTTCAATATCCTTTTTAGGTATAATCGCTTTTTTGGCAAGATATAGACAAATGAAACCAATAATTAAGTCAATAAAGACGGCAATATTATTAGTTGCGTTGAGTCCCATATATTGAAGAAGTATAAATCCACCTAGAAAACTACCAATTACAGCACCAAGACTGTTGAGGAAATAGAACCGTGCTACATTTGTAGCAACACCTTCAATACGTTGGCTAAAGTATTTAACAAGGGCGGGAAGAGTACCACCCATTAAAATGGTTGGTACTATAATAGCAAGAACACTGACGATGAGTTTAAAAAATAGAGCAAATCCGTTATCACTTGCTATGTCATAGGAAGACATCACCCAAATAAAAGAATTCTCTAGCCCTGAAAAAATGAATTGATATGAAAAGCAGTAAACAGCTATTCCTATTTCTAACCATGCGAAAATTTTCAAAGCTTTCGATGAGGAGTCAATTTTTCTTCCCCAATACCATGCTCCGATAGCTAGTCCACCCATGTAAGTTGCTAAGAGAATTGATTGAGCATAAGTTGAGTTTCCTAAAAAATAAGATAGTTCTTTAAACCACATGATTTGGTACAGTAGACCAGCGGCTCCTGAGAAAATGAATAAGATGGAGACAATTTTCTGTTCAGTAAATTTCATGAAATGCAATGAAAATTTGATTCAAAGGTATATAAAAAAGTGTTAGAGAAAAATATGCGAGAAGACAACTTAAACGTTCGACGAAATCCTATTTTTGAGCATACAGAGAGTTTGGCTGTCGTAATATTAGGTTGCGTATAATTTAATATATATTTTTGAATGTTTATTTTGAAATAGGTGACTTTAAAATCAGTTATTACAAAACTATATAACTAATTAAATTTATGAAACAAATATTTAGTTTTATATTGATTGCTGGGTTTTTAATAACCTCAGTCAATTCAATATCTCAAGTGCAAAGTAAAGGAGAAGGGTCTTTAGGCGTAACTGCTTTGAAACCAATAAGTACTGTATTTCAAACTTCTACTGGATTGACATTGGGAGGTAATACAAGAAAAGCACCATGTACGGCTTCAGCTTGTGCAACTCCTATTCCAATGGGACCATTGGTAATTGGTGCTCAAGAATGTCTATCCGAATGTAATGATGATGCAGGTGCGGTTGCAGGTCCTGATTTTGTTGCTAATAACTGTTATGACTTTCCGAACGAAACGGTTTGGTTTGAAGTTACTACACCCGGAGGAACAAGCACGTTAGACATTGAGATTACTGGGCCAGACTTAGTGAATCCTTATTATACAATATTTACAACAGCGGATTGTGCGAATTATACAATTATTGACTGTTTTCAAGGTTCGGGAAATCAAGCAATAAACAGTTCTAGTGTTGGTCAAAACACAACCTATTTAATTGCAGTATCTGATGTTAATGGTGCAATAGGAGATTTTAATATATGTGTGACGCCTGAGTTGGATCAATCAGCATGTAATATTGATAATACATTTGGAGCTACATCTACCTCTATGGGATCGCCTTTAGCTGGGCCATATTTGCCAGGCGAAATTGTTAATTTTTGCTATACGATTAACACTTTTGATCAACAAGGTTGTAATTGGCTACAAGGTATTACGCCAACTTTTGGAAACTGTTGGGATCCTGCATCTTTTGATGCAAATGGACAGCCAGTTAGTATAACAACTGCTCTTGCGCTAGAGGGCTCATTTTATAATAGTGGAGCTTGGAATTGGTGGCCTGCAGGTTCTGTGACTTATAATAACTTAGGTAACCCTGCTCATCCGGATGGATCTGATGTTGGTGCAGGATGGTTTTTCTCTCAAGATGGATTTATAGATCCTGATAATAGTTGGGGAGATGGCAACGGAATGGGGCTTATGGGTAGTTGTGATGGTGCAGCAAGTGGTTTAAGTTGGACGGTTTGTTTTGACTTGGTTACTACGCTAGATTGTGCGAGTGCAATTGATTGTAATGTTTCTATGGAAACTTTTGGAGATGGAGAAATCGGAAATTGGAATCAAGCGGGCTGTGTCTCTGATGAAGCAGCTATATTGCCAGCCGGGATTATTTGTTGTTTTTTAACAGTTGATGCTGGATTGAGTTCCACGGTTTGTTCAGGTTCAAATATGAACTTTAATGCTTCCTTTGCTGATGAAGACGGATCAACAAGTGCAGTATGGACATCAGTTCCTGCTGCTGCGGTTGGAGATCTATCTAACCCAAACATATTAAATCCTACATATACTCCTTCTGGTTCAGGTGTTGTAACATTTACACTTACTGTCACCGATCAAACATGCACAATGGTTGATGATTTGATTATTACCACCCTGTCGCCTGACGCAAGCTTTAATTATTCTCCTATTTTTTGTGTAACAGGAACTGATCCTTCTCCCGTTATAACAGGAACTGGACCAGGGAGTTTTTCATCTACGGTGGGTCTAATTATTAATTCTTCAACCGGAGTAATCGATTTATCTGCAAGTACACCAAACACCTATACGATTACGCATACAGTAGTTTCTGGAAGTTGTACTGATATTCAAACTTTTGATATAACTATAAACCCTATACCAACAGCTGCAGTTTCCGGAGGTGGTGTGGTTTGTCTTGGCAATCCAATTCCGGATGTTTCTATTGATTTTACGGGAACAGGCCCATGGACGTTTACTTATACGGATGGTTCTACTTTAACTACTATTACAAATACAAGTGCAGATCCTTATATTATTTCTAACCCACCTAATGGTTCTTATACAGTAACTGCAATTTCTGATCAGAATTGTACGGGTACGTCAACTGGGTCAGTTACAGTAACTACTAACCCTACTCCTGCGGCTACAATTTCTGGTGGAGGAACAATTTGTGCTGGTCAGGCAATCCCTGATGTTATTATAAATTTGGTAGGGACTTCACCTTGGACAGTTACATACGATATTGATGGTACGTCGACCGTAATAAATCCATCTACAACACCGTACACAATTAATGGTGGATCTGATGGTACTTACACTATTACATCAGTTACTGACGCAACAACTTGTCCAGGAACATTTACAGGAAGTGTGGATATAATAACTAATCCTTTGCCAACAGCAACAGTAAGTGGTGGTGGAACCATTTGTGCTGGCGCTGCTATACCTGACGTTTCAATTGATTTAACCGGAACAGGCCCATGGACTTTTACTTACGATGTAAGTGGTACATCGACTACTGTTACTAATACAAGCACAGATCCTTATATAATAAGTGGCGGAGGAAACGGAACATATACAGTAACGTCAATAACTGATGCTACAACGTGTGCAGGAACTTCAAGTGGAAATGCAATAATTGTAACGAATTTGCTTCCGACAGCTGCTATAAGCGGTGGAGGAACAATTTGCTTCGGAAGTGCTATTCCAAATGTATCAGTTGATTTGACTGGAACTGGTCCTTGGACATTTATATATACAGATGGAATCACTCCGGTTACCGTTACTAACACAAATACAGATCCTTATACTCTTGGAGGTTTATCCAATGGAACATATACTATTACTTCAGTTACTGACGCAACAACTTGTGCTGGAACATTTACCGGAAGTGCGGATATAATAACGAACCCATTACCAACAGCTGTTGTTTCTGGTGGTGGAGAAGCTTGTTTTGGTGATCCAACACCTGATGTTTCAATTGATTTAACCGGAACTGCTCCTTGGACTTTCACTTACTCTGATGGACTTTCACCAATTACAATAACTGGAACAAGCACAGATCCATATATATTAAATGGATTGGCTGCTGGTACATATACTGTTTCTGCGATAACAGACGCCACCACATGTCTAGGAACATCTAGTGGGAATGCTGTAATTGTGGTAAATCCATTACCAGTTGGTCCTACAGTTAGTAATGATGTAGCATATTGTGATGGAGTAGCAATTGCGGATATGACTGCATCTGGAACTGGTGGAACAATTACTTGGTATAGCGATGCTGGTTTAACTACGGTTATAGGAACAGGAGGTTCATATACACCTACAAATACAATTGGATCTACAATTTACTATGTAACAGAAACTTCTCTTTCAAATTGTGAAGGACCTGCAAGTATAATTACTATAACGATTAATGCTTTGCCAGTAATTGATTCAGAAGTTCCAACAGATGCCACTATATGTGGAGTTAGTGATGGTACAATTACTATTGTTGCGTCAGGAGGTTCTGGTAGTTACACTTATTCGATTGATGGAGGTTCAACCTTCCCTAATAGTACAGGTGTCTTTGCAGGTTTAGCTGTAAATTCATACCAAATAGTAATTGATGATGGAAATTGTCAAGTTACAGGAAGTGTTTTAACAATCTCAGCTCCCTCTACCCCAATAGCACCTGCAGCAGGTACTGATGTTATTTATTGTGAAGGAGCTCCAATGATTGATTTAACAGCTGCGGGAACAGGAGGTATATTAACATGGTATAGTGACGCTGGTTTAACAAGCCAACTAAATACAGGAGGAACATTAACTCCTTCTGCCGTAGTAGGTAATTATACCTATTATGTGACTGAAACAGTTTCAGGTTGCCAAGGGCCTTCAGCACAAGTTTCGGTTGATATTAATGCGGTTCCAACTGCAACCGTAACTGGTGGGGGTACAATTTGTTTTGGAGATCCTATTCCAAATGTTTCAATCGCACTTACTGGATCTACTCCTTGGAGTTTAACATATTCAGATGGAACAGCTTCAACTACTATAAATCCTGGGACAACACCTTATGTTATATCAGGAGGAATCGACGGGAATTATGCGGTTACAGCTGTTTCTGATGTGACAGGTTGTACAGGAACTTTTTCAGGATCTGTTGCTGTTTTTACAAACCCAGAATTAACAGGCCTAGTTAGTGGTGGAGGAACTATATGTGCAGGTGATGTAATTCCTGATGTCCAAATTGATTTGACAGGTACTTCTACTTGGGATTTTGATTATACTGATGGATCTACAACTACTGCGGTTACTGCAACAGCTACAAATCCATTTATTATTTCTGGAGGGATTGATGGAACATATACATTGTCAAGTTTGTCTGATGCTTCAGGATGTCCGGCAATATTAAATGGAAGTGCTACTATAATAACAAACCCGGTTCCTGTATCTACAGTTTCTGGTGGAGGAACCATTTGTGTTGGCGATTTAATACCTGACATTTTAGTTGATTTAGAAGGTGTTGGACCGTGGAATTTTACTTATTTCGATGGAACAAACCCAACAACGGTTACAGCTACATTAACAGATCCTTTTATTATAAGTGGCGCACAAGATGGAACTTATACAGTTACTAGTTTGACAGATGTAAACGGATGTCCGGCCATTATGAATGGAAGCGGAACTATTCTTACCAACCCAATACCTACTGCTACAATAAGTGGTGGTGGTGTAATGTGTGGAGGAGGTCCAATACCTGATGTAGTAATTGATCTAGTGGGCACGGCTCCATGGGATTTCACATATACAGATGGAGTGACTCCAGTTACAATATCAGGAACAAGTACAAATCCATATATCTTATCGGGTCTGTCTAATGGTACATATACGGTAACGAATGTAACGGATGCAACTGCCTGTGTTGGAACTTTTAGTGGAAGTGTAGTTATTTCAACAAACCCATCCCCAATTGCCGCAATAACAGGAGGTGGAACTATTTGTAATGGAGACCCATTACCAGTGGTTCAAATTAACTTTGCAGGAACTATTGGCCCTTGGGATATTATTTATTCAGATGGGACAAATACCTATAACCAAAATAATGTTAGTGGAACATTTGATGTTCCTTATACTGGAGATGGAACATATGTTATTATTTCTGTTGTAGATGCAGTTTCCTTGTGTTCTGGTAGTGTAAATGGTTCAGCTCCAGTTACTGTAAACCCTCAGCCAACTGCAATTATTACTGGAGGAGGAACTATTTGTGACGGAGATCCAATCCCAGATATTTCAATAGACCTTTCAGGTACGGCGCAATGGAATATCAGCTATTTTGATGGAACCGCAATCACTGCAATTTCAACAAATTTAACTCCTTATATTATTAGTGGAGGAATTGATGGCACCTATTCGGTAACTGTTTTAACAGATGCGAATAATTGCCTTGGTATTGCAAGTGGTACTGCAACCATTTTAACAGAACCAGTTCCTGATGCAATCGTAAGTGGAGGAGGTACAGTTTGTGCAGGTGATCCAGCGCCCAATGTTTTAATTAATTTCACACCTGTTGGTTCAGGTCCTTGGGATGTTACTTATACAGATGGTTCAGGACCAACAGCTCTTACAATAAGTTCGAACCCTTATATAATAAGTGGAGGAACCGATGGGACATATTCTGTTACTAATATTTCTAGTGATGGTTGTGTTGGAACAACTTCAGGTAGTGCAATTATACTAACAAATGACCTGCCTACCGCTACAATAAGTGGAGGAGGAACTATTTGTGCTGGTGAACCGATTCCGGATATTTCAATAAGTTTAACTGGAACTAGTCCATGGGACATTGTATATTCTGATGGGGCTGCGGCAACAACTGTTACAGGTACTAGTTTGAATCCTTATGTGATTAGTGGCGCATTGGACGGAACATATACAATTGTGTCTGTTACAGATGTAACTTCATGTATAGGTACGTTTAGTGGGACAGCTCCAATAATAACAAATTTGGTTCCTGCTGCACCGACTGCAGGAGATAATGCAACGTATTGCTCTGGAGAATCAATAGCAAGTTTATTCGCATCCGGTTCAGGCGGTATCTTAACATGGTATAGCGATCCCGCATTCATTGCGGTTATAGGAACGGGAACGGCATTAACTCCAAGTAATACAATCGGAACTTCTAGTTATTACGTTACAGAAACAAGTAATGGTTGCCAAAGTGCTGCAGCACAAGTGATTATTACAATTAATGATGTGCCGGTTATTAATTCGGAAATTCCATTCGATGTGTCCGGTTGTGGAATATTTGACGGTACTATTGATATCATTGCTTCAGGTGGGACTCCTCCATATACTTATTCTATTGACGGAGGCGTTACATTTGTCAGTAATGGAGGTAATTTTACTGGATTAGGAGTTAATTCATACGCGATAGTTATATCCGATATCAATTGCCAAACTAATGGTAGCTTATTAACTATTACTGGCCCTAATACCCCACTAGCACCAAGTGCTGGTGTGAACGCAACATATTGTGAAGGAGATGCTATCGATGATATCTCTGCAACTGCAGGTGGAGGTGGTACTTTGACATGGTATAATGATGCTGCATTAACCAATTTAGTTGGTAATAACCCTTTGTTTACTCCTTCCAATACATTAGGAACCACAACATATTATGTAATCGAAACAGTTGCTAGTTGTCCAAGTCCATCCGCTCAGGTTACGATTGTAATTAATCCAACTCCTACTGCTCCAATTGCTACAGGGGGCAATGCATATTGTTCAGGTGATGGAATTGCAAACTTGAATGCACCACCTTCTTTGGGTGGTACAATTAGTTGGTACGATAATGCGGGTCTTACAAATTTGATTTTGATAGGTCAAGTGTTTACTCCAAACACAGCAGTTGGTAATTATTCATATTATGTAGTCGAGTCGTTGAATGGTTGCTATGGCCCTTTAACACAAGTTGATGTAATAATTAACCCAACTCCAGTTTTTACTGTCACTGCAACATCTCCAACTATATGTGGTGGAACTGATGCAGAAATTATTATTTCTGGACTTTATGCAAATACTTTGTATGACGTTGGCTATACATTAAATGGATCTGGTGTAGCTTCTGTAGGGATGACATCTAATGCAAATGGAGATATTATAATCGGAGGATTGAGTCAGGGGGGTTATAGCTCTGTTATGGTTGCATTGGGAAGTTGCTTTGATTTGGACGCTACTATGTTTAATTTAGTTGATCCGCCAGTGCCAGTATTTAATGTGATTGCAGGGTCTCCAATAACTTGCGGTGGAATCGAAGGGGAGCTGCTATTGTCTTCGTTGGATGCGTCAACTGTTTATCAGATAGATTACTTGGATGATTTAGTTCCAGTATCAGTTACATTAACTTCAGATGCTTCGGGTAATATTATTATCGGAGGTTTAAATGCCGGGAGTTATTCTGATATCGAGGTTATTTTGAACGGTTGCTCAACAACTGAAGCCGGTCCTTATACTTTGAGTGATCCAAATGCACCAACATTTAATGTTGGGAATGCAATTAATCCTACTGGCTGTGGATTTGCAGATGCTTCTATAACCGTTACCGGTTTAGATCCATTTACCAACTATAACTTAACTTATGATCTCAATGGTGCAGCTGTTGGTCCAGCAGCTATCATAACAGATGCTTCAGGGAATTATGTAATTAGCGGACTTCAAGGTGGGGAATATGATAATTTCGAAATTGAATTTAACGGATGTTCTACGGGTATTGTTGGGTATACTCCATTGGTTCCTTTTTTCCCTCCGGCTCCAATCGTTTTCACTGATGCTACATATTGTGAAGGAGATGTTGTTGCTGATTTAAATGGTATAGGTGTGGTTGATGGAGAGATTAATTGGTACGGGGATGCTTTATTGACTAATTTATTACAAACAGGTCCTTATCCATCTCTATTCGCCTCCGGAGTTTCTGCTCCAGGTGGACCGTATACATATTGGGTAACCGAAACTTTAAATGGTTGTGAAGGAGATCCAGCTTCAATTTCTATAGTTATTTTACCAACACCTGTTGCGCCAGGGATAAGTACTGTAGGTCCTTATTGTGAAGGTAGTCCAGTTTCTGACTTGTTAGCTGCTCCGCAAGGAGGAGGAACGATAACATGGTACTCAGATGCTCTACTGACAGATTCTATTGGCACAGGAATAGCTTATACCCCTGCATCTGCCTTAGATACGGTTACCTATTATATAACTGAAACGGTGGGTAATTGTGTAAGTTCCGCTTCAAGTTCTATTGTGGTAATCAATCCTAACCCAATTGCTGGATTTGAACCAACTCCTGGTTCTGGAAATGTTCCTTTAGATGTTTATTTTGATAATACATCTATAGGTGGTAATACTTACGCATGGGATTTGGGAGATGGAACTACGTCGACATCATTTGATCCATCAGTTACCTACACCACTACAGATGATTATACAGCTACACTCATTGTGACTGATGTTAATAGTTGTTTAGATAGCATTTCGGCAGTAATTATCGTAGAGGGTACTTCTACTTTAATTATACCAAATATATTTACTCCTAATGGAGACGGAAGTAATGATGTGTTTAATTTATCAGGCACTAATATTACCGATATAAAAGGAACGATTATGAATAGATGGGGTCAGGTAGTTTATCAGTTTAATACACTTGAAGCAGGTTGGACCGGAAGAACAGTTTCTGGACTTGAAGCAGCGGAAGGCACCTACTTTTATTTGATTGACGCTGTCGGAGCAGATGGGGAAACTTATAACTACCAAGGGCCTTTTCAGTTGATTAGATAAGAAAATAGGTTATGAAAAAAAAAGCTCCCAAATATTGGGGGCTTTTTTTTTCAATTAAAATGTGAGAAATAATTGCTTAACTGAATAAATAACAGTGTTATATGTCCATCGTATTTCATTTTTTAAATGCTTTTCAATTACAATGCGGGCTTGCAAAAATAAAATCATTAAAATTTTTGTAGGGGAGTAGGATTATTAAATAATTCGATTACCTTTGCAAACCCGAAAAAAGAGGATTAAGGGGAAATAACAGAAATAAGACAGTATGCCTACGATTCAACAATTAGTTAGAAAAGGAAGAAAGACAATGGTTCAGGTCAGCAAATCAGCTGCTTTAGACTCTTGTCCGCAACGAAGAGGTGTTTGTGTAAGA
Source organism: uncultured Flavobacteriales bacterium (assembly GCA_963926405.1). Classification (GTDB taxonomy): domain Bacteria; phylum Bacteroidota; class Bacteroidia; order Flavobacteriales_D; family Parvicellaceae; genus CALSMU01. Next base: position 25,681 of record CAWUXI010000001.1, on the reverse strand, counting down.
GTTTATACAACTACACCGAAAAAACCTAACTCAGCGATGAGAAAGGTTGCAAGGGTGAGATTGACAAACGGGAAAGAAGTAAATGCTTACATAGGTGGCGAAGGACATAACTTACAGGAACATAGTATTGTTTTAGTAAGAGGTGGTAGAGTGAAAGATTTACCTGGAGTTAGGTATCACGTTGTTAGAGGTGCTTTAGATACTGCAGGTGTTGAAGGTAGGACTCAAAGAAGATCAAAATACGGGACTAAACGACCTAAGAAATAATAACATTTAAGACGTAATTGTCATGAGAAGAAGAAAAGCGAAACAGCATATTATTTTACCAGATCCTAAGTTTAAGGATATTCAGGTAACGAAGTTTGTAAACAACTTGATGCTTGCAGGAAAGAAAAGTACTGCATTTAGTATTTTTTATGATGCTATTGGTATTGTAGGGGAAAAGTCTGGTGAAGAAGCAAATGGGTTAGATGTATTTAGAAAAGCTTTAGTTAATATAACTCCAGGTGTTGAGGTAAAAAGCAGAAGAGTAGGTGGAGCAACATATCAAATACCAACTCCTGTTCGTGATAGCAGAAAAGACTCAATGGCTATGAAATGGTTAATTGGGTATGCTCGTAAAAGAAACGAGAAAACAATGAGTGAGAAGTTGGCTGCTGAGATTTTAGCGGCGTCTAAGGAAGAGGGTGCTGCATATAAGAAGAAAGAGGATACGCATAGAATGGCGGAAGCTAATAAAGCGTTTTCTCATTTTAGATTTTAATTAGGATACATTATTAGTAATGGCAAAAAGAGATTTAACATATACACGGAATATTGGGATTATGGCCCATGTTGATGCTGGTAAAACAACAACAACTGAGCGTATCCTTTATTACACAGGTGTTTCACATAAAATTGGAGAAGTACATGATGGTGCTGCTACAATGGATTGGATGGAGCAAGAGCAAGAGAGGGGTATTACAATTACATCTGCTGCTACTACTGTATTTTGGGAATATAATAATCAGGATTATAAAATAAACATTATTGATACACCTGGGCACGTTGATTTTACTGTTGAAGTAGAACGTTCTTTGCGTGTTTTGGATGGCGCTGTTGCATTGTTTTGTGCATCAAGTGGTGTTGAGCCACAGTCAGAAACTGTTTGGAGACAAGCTGATAAGTATAAAGTACCTAGAATTGGATTCGTTAACAAAATGGATAGAATTGGTGCTGATTTCTTTGGTTGTATTAAACAAATTGAAGATCGATTAGGTGCTAGACCTGTTCCAGTTACTATTCCTATTGGAGCTGAGGATGATTTTAAAGGTGTAGTCGATTTAATTAAAATGAAAGCTATAATTTGGAATGATGAAACCAATGGAATGGATTTCGATGTTGTTGATATTCCTGCTGAATTAGTTGACGAAGCAAATGAATGGAAAGAAAAATTAGTTGAAGCGGTTGCCGAAAGTAATGACACCTTAATGGAGAAGTTTTTCGAAGATCCAAATTCAATCACTGAAAGAGAAATGTTAGACGCCATTCGTGTGGCTACTATAAATATGAGTATTAATCCAATTATTTGTGGTTCAGCCTTTAAAAATAAAGGTGTTCAGACATTATTGGATTATGTAATGGAATTTTTACCTTCTCCATTGGATGTTGGAGCTATTAAAGGTACTGATGAAGATGGTGAAGGTGTATTGTTTAGAGAGCCAAGAGCAGATGAGCCAATGGCTGCATTAGCTTTTAAGATCGCTACGGATCCATTTATTGGACGTTTATGCTTTTTTAGAATGTATTCAGGAAGGTTGGATGCAGGTTCTTATATTTACAATACTAGAACTACAAAAAAGGAAAGAATTTCACGTATTTTCCAAATGCATTCTAATAAACAAAATTCTATTGATTTTATCGAAGCTGGTGATATTGGTGCAGGTGTTGGGTTTAAAGATATTAGAACGGGAGATACATTGTGTGATGAAAAGCATCCAATTGTATTGGAGACTATGTCGTTTCCGGAACCAGTTATTGGTATTGCTATTGAGCCTAAAACTAAAACAGATGCTGATAAATTAGGTATTGGTCTTGGTAAATTATCTGAAGAAGATCCAACATTTCAAATTAAAACGGATGAGGATTCAGGTCAAACAATTATCTCAGGAATGGGAGAGTTGCACTTGGAAGTTTTAATTGACCGTTTGAGAAGAGAATTTAATGTTGAGGTTAACGAAGGGGCCCCTCAGGTATCTTATAAAGAAGCTATAACCTCTGAAACTAACCATAGAGAAACGTATAAAAAGCAATCGGGTGGTCGTGGGAAGTTCGGTGATATTGTTGTAAACATTATGCCAGCGGATGAAGGCAAAACAGGATTAGAGTTCATAAACAAAATTAAAGGAGGAAATGTTCCTAAAGAATATATCCCGTCTATACAGAAAGGTTTTGAGCAATCTATGAAAAATGGTGTTCTTGCTGGGTATCCAATGGATAGTATGAAGGTTGAGTTGTTAGATGGATCTTTCCACGCAGTGGATTCAGATGCACTATCATTTGAGATTTGTGCGAAAATGGCCTACAGAAATGCAGTTCCAAAATGTGGAGCTGAGTTATTAGAGCCAATAATGAAGTTAGAAGTTGTTACTCCTGAAGCGAATATGGGTGATGTTGTAGGAGATTTGAATAGAAGAAGAGGCCAGATAGAAGGTATGGATGATAGAGCAGGAGCTAAGATTATAAAAGCATTAGTGCCACTTTCAGAAATGTTTGGTTATGTTACTCAATTGAGAACAATTTCTTCTGGACGTGCAACTTCAACAATGGAGTTTGGTCATTATGCAGCATGCCCAAAGAGTACTGCTGAAGAAGTGATCGCAAAATCAAAAGGTAAATAAGCATAATTGATTAAAGCATTGAAAGATGAATCAAAAAATTAGAATAAAATTAAAATCGTACGATCACAACTTGGTAGATAAATCTGCTGAAAAGATTGTAAAGACTGTAAAAACTACAGGTGCTATTGTAAGTGGACCAATTCCTTTACCAACACACAAAAGAATTTATACAGTTTTAAGATCACCACACGTAAATAAAAAAGCGCGTGAGCAATTTCAATTGTGTTCTTATAAAAGATTGCTGGATATTTATAGTTCATCAGCAAAGACAATAGACGCACTAATGAAGCTTGAATTGCCAAGTGGTGTAGAAGTAGAAATTAAAGTATAATAATAAGCAGTAAGAATTATGGCTGGTATCATTGGAAAAAAGATAGGGATGACTAGCGTTTATAGTGCCGAGGGTAAAAACTTACCATGCACCTTAATCGAAGCTTCACCTTGTGTGATTACGCAAATCAAAACCCAAGAAAAGGACGGATATAACGCTGTTCAACTTGGTTACGGAGAGCGTAAAGACAAACACACTACAAATGCACTTAAGGGGCATTTTAAAAAGGCAGGCGTGTCACCAAAGAGAAAATTAATTGAGTTCAGAGGTTTTGAAGACAAGAACCTTGGAGATTCAATAACAGTAGAAATTTTCGCAGAAGGAGATTTTGTAGATGTTGTTGGAACGTCAAAAGGTAAGGGTTTTCAAGGTGTTGTTAAACGTCATGGATTCCATGGTGTTGGAGATGCAACTCACGGTCAACACAATAGAATGAGAGCTCCTGGTTCTATCGGTGCAGCTTCTTATCCTGCAAGAGTTTTCAAAGGAATGAAAATGGCAGGTCGAACTGGAAACGATCGTGTTAAACAAGGAAACTTACAGGTACTAAAAGTATTAGCAGACAAAAATATTTTGGTTGTTAAAGGGTCTATACCTGGTGCAAAGGGTTCTTACGTAATAGTTGAGAAATAATGGAATTAGCAGTATATAACAAAAGCGGAAAAGCGACATCTAAGAAGATTAGCTTGAGTAAAGAGATTTATGCTATTGAGCCTAATGATCATGCCATTTATATGGACGTGAGACTTTACTTAGCGAACCAAAGACAAGGTACGCACAAGGCGAAAGAAAGAGCTGAAATTGCGGGTAGTACGCGTAAGATTAAAAAGCAAAAAGGAACAGGTACGGCCCGTGCGGGGAGTATTAAAAACCCTCTTTTCAAAGGTGGTGGACGTGTATTCGGACCAAGACCAAGAAATTATAGCTTTAGCTTAAATAAGAAGTTAAGAAAATTAGCACGTAAATCAGCATTGACTTATAAAGCTAACGATAATGAAATCACAATTTTGGAAGATTTGAAATTTGATCAACCAAAGACAAAAGATTTTTTAACCTTAATGGAAAACTTGAAAATGACTGAAGGTAAAACATTATTCGTTATTGCAGATAACGACAAGAATGTTTATTTGTCCGCAAGAAATATTCAAGCCGCTAGAATAATGCCAGCAAATCAACTAACGACTTACGATATTTTAAAAGCGAAAAGGTTAGTTATTGCGGAAGGAGCAATCGAAAAAATTGAAAACCTTTTTAACTAAGAAAGAATGAAAAGGATTATAGAAAAGCCAATCTTAACAGAAAAAATGACTGCTCAAAGCGAAAAGTTAAATCGCTACGGGTTTGTTGTGAGTAAAGACGCAAACAAGATTGAAATTAAGAACGCTATCGAGAAATTGTACGGAGTAGCAGTTGACTCTGTAAATACAATGAATTATGGTGGCGGTAAAAAGAAAATGAAGCATACGAACAAAGGTGTTATCTACCAAAGAAACAAGGCCTATAAGAAAGCAATTGTGACTTTAGCAGAAGGTGATACTATTGACTTGTATGAAAACATTTAAGAAGAACTGAAAATGGGATTAAGAAAGTTAAAACCGACAACACCTGGACAACGTCACAAAGTCGCTAATGATTTTGCACCGTTGACAACTACAGCTAATAAGCCGGAGAAAAGCCTAGTAATAGGAAAGAAGAAGAACGGTGGTAGAAATAACACAGGTAAAATGACGATGCGTAATATAGGCGGTGGTCATAAGCAAAAGATTAGAATTGTTGATTTCAAAAGAAATAAACATGGAATTCCGGCTACTGTAAAAACATTGGAGTATGATCCAGGAAGAACTGCTTTTATTGCACTAATAGTGTATGCAGATGGTGAAAAAAGATATATGTTGGCACCAGAGGGTTTAGAAGTTGGACAAAAAGTATTATCTGGAAAAGATGCAACTCCTGAAGTTGGAAATACAATGTTTTTGTCTGATGTTCCCTTAGGAACAATTATACATAACATTGAAATGGCCCCTGGTAAAGGTGGTGCAATTGCAAGAAGTGCTGGTGCGTATGCGCAGCTAAATGCAAGAGATGGTAAATATGCTATTATTAAACTTCCTTCAGGTGAAGTAAGAATGATTTTGATTACTTGTACTGCTACTATAGGATCTGTATCCAACCAAGAACACAGTCTTACTCGATCTGGAAAAGCAGGTCGTACAAGATGGCAAGGTAGAAGACCTAGAGTTAGGGGTGTTGCAATGAATCCAGTTGATCACCCAATGGGAGGTGGTGAAGGAAAATCATCAGGAGGTCACCCAAGATCAAGAACAGGGTTATCTGCAAAAGGATTTAAAACTAGAAGTAAAACTAAAGCTTCAGATCGATTTATAATTGATAGAAGAAAGAAATAATTGACAAATGGCTAGATCACTAAAAAAACCTCCATTTATTCATTACAAACTCTTAAAGAGAGTTGATGAAGCACAGGAAAAAGGTAACAAATCTGTAATCAAGACTTGGTCGAGAGCTTCGACTATTACTCCTGATTTTGTTGGATTAACAATCGCAGTTTACAATGGGAAAAAATTTATTCCTGTTTATGTTACTGAAAACATGGTAGGACACAAGTTAGGTGAGTTTTCACCAACGCGTAACTACAGAGGGCATGGAGGTAAAAAAGATAAAAAACGCTAGTAGCGGTAAATAACTTTAGACATGGGCGCTAGAAAAAGAAATACAGCAGAAAAAAGAAATGAGGCTAAAAGTACGGTAGCAATTGCTAAACTGAACAATGTGCCGACATCTCCAAGGAAAATGAGATTACTTGCTGATCTTGTTAGAGGGGAAAATATTTATTCTGCATTGAATATGTTGAAGTTTAATCCTAAGGAGGCTTCAAGGAATATGGAGAAGCTTTTGCTTTCAGCAATTAATAACTGGGAACAAAAGAACGAAGGTAAAGATGCTACTTCTGCAGACTTAGTTGTTAAAGAAGTGTTTGTAGATAGTGGTAGAGTTTTGAAAAGAATTCAACCAGCACCTCAAGGAAGAGCGCATAGAATTAAGAAAAGATCAAATCACGTTACTATCATTGTTGATAGTGCAAAATAGTTGAGTAAATGGGACAAAAAACAAACCCGATTGGAAACAGATTAGGATTCATCAGAGGATGGGATTCAAACTGGTTCGGTGGAAGGAATTATGCTGAAAAGCTTGTTGAAGACGATAAAATCAGAAAGTATTTGATGGCTCGTTTGAGAAAAGCAAGTGTATCAAGAATTGTAATCGAAAGAACTCTAAAGTTAGTTACGATTACAATTAATACAGCTCGTCCAGGTGTTATCATCGGGAAAGGAGGTTCTGAAGTAGACCAATTGAAAGAGGAGTTGAAAAAGTTAACTAAGAAGGATGTTCAAATCAATATTTTTGAAATTAAGCGTCCAGAATTAGATGCACAATTAGTGGGTGATAGTATTGCGCGTCAAATTGAGTCGAGAATTTCATTTAGAAGAGCTATAAAGATGGCTATTGCTTCTACAATGAGGATGGGAGCAGAAGGGATTAAAGTTAAAATATCTGGAAGGTTGAACGGAGCTGAAATGGCAAGAAGTGAACAGTATAAAGATGGTAGAACCCCGTTGCATACATTTCGAGCAGATATTGATTATGCTTTGGCAGAAGCACAAACTACTTATGGTTTGATAGGTATTAAAGTGTGGATTTGCAAGGGTGAAGTTTATGGAAAGAGAGATTTATCTCCTAATTTTGGAATGGCAAAAGCAGGAGATAGAAAAGCCGTACCAGCAAATAAACAGAGAAAAAGAAATTAGTACTTTAAAGAGTTGATATCATGTTACAACCAAAAAGAACAAAATATAGAAAACAGCAAAAAGGAAAAATGAAGGGTAATGCTCAAAGAGGAGCACAAATCGCCTTCGGTTCTTTTGCAATCAAAACGTTAGATGAAGCATTTTTGACTTCTAGACAAATTGAATCTGCACGTATTGCTGTTACTAGATTTATGAAAAGAGAAGGTCAAGTTTGGATTCGTATATTTCCAGATAAACCAATGACGGCTAAACCAGCTGAGGTAAGAATGGGTAAGGGTAAAGGGGCGCCAAGTCACTGGGTTGCACCTGTAAGACCAGGAAGGATTTTGTTTGAATGTGATGGTGTACCTTACGATGTGGCAAAAGAAGCTATGCGTTTAGCGGCTCAAAAGTTACCGGTAAAAACTAAATTTGTAGTTCGTAAGGACTACGCTTAAATTGTCGAGACATGAAAGCATCAGAGATAAAAGAATTGACAAAAGAAGAGTTGATGGAAAACTTAGTAGATACCGCAGAGTCTCTAAATAAGCTTAAAATTAACCATAAAGTAGCAGAGCTTGAAAATCCAATTGAGGTGAGAGCGGTTCGTAGAACTATTGCTAGAATACAGACTGAGTTAAGAAGTAGAGAACTTCAAGCTAATAAGTAAGAGCTATGAGAAACTTAAGAAAAGAAAGAGTTGGTGTTGTTGCTAGCAGCAAAATGGAAAAATCCATTACTGTTGTTATCGAAAGAAAGGTTAAGCACCCTAAATACGGTAAGTTTATTAAGAAAACTTCAAAACTTGTTGCTCATGATGAAAAGAATGAGTGTAACGAGGGAGATACCGTAAGAATAATGGAAACTCGTCCATTGAGTAAAAGAAAGAATTGGAGACTAGTTGAAATAGTTGAAAGAGCTAAATAATAGTAGAAATGGTACAACAAGAAAGTAGACTATTGGTTGCAGACAACAGTGGCGCGAAAGAAGTTCTTGTCATCCGAGTATTAGGAGGGACAGGAAGACGTTACGCATCAGTGGGTGATAAAGTAGTAGTTACAGTTAAAAACGCGATTCCTTCTGGGAACATTAAGAAAGGTGCGGTTTCTAAAGCTGTAGTGGTTAGAACAAAAAAAGAAGTTAGAAGAAGCGATGGTTCTTACATCAGGTTTGATGATAATGCGGTTGTTCTTTTAAATGACGGTGGAGAAATGAGAGGTACTCGTATTTTCGGCCCAGTTGCAAGAGAGTTAAGAGATAAGCAATTTATGAAAATTGTTTCTTTGGCTCCTGAAGTATTATAAATTAGGCAATAATAATTGTTATGCAAACAAAATTAAAGATCAAAAAAGGAGATACAGTAAAAGTAATTGCTGGTGCTGCAATCGGTCAAGAAGGAAATGTTCTTGACATTGATCATAAAAAGGAACGTGTATTCGTGGAGGGCTTAAGTGTTTTGAACAAAAAGCATGTTAAACCTCAATCGGACAAAGCTAATCCTGATGGAGGAATCGTTGACAAAGACAGAAGTGTTCACATTTCAAATGTGATGCTTGTTCAAAACGGTGTACCAACAAGAATAGGTAGAAAGTTAGACGAGAATAAGAAACTTGTCCGTTTCGGGAAAAAATCAGGAGAGGTAATATAATATGAGCTATCAACCAAGACTTAGAGAAACATATAGGAACGAAGTTGTTCCAGCTCTACAGAAAAAATTTGAGTACAAATCGATCATGGAAGTTCCAAGAATCGAAAAGATTGTAATTAGCCAAGGAATTGGTGATGCAGTATCTGATAAAAAATTAGTGCAAACTGCAGCTGAAGAATTGATGTTAATTACAGGGCAAAAAGTGCTTATTGTTAATTCGAAAAAAGATATTTCGAACTTCAAATTACGTAAAGGAATGCCAATTGGCACGAAGGTTACGTTAAGAAGAACGAAAATGTATGAATTTTTGGATAGATTTATTTCTGTTGCTTTACCAAGAACAAGAGATTTTAGAGGGGTTAACTCTAAGGGAGATGGTAGAGGAAACTTTACCGTGGGTATTACAGAACACATTATCTTTCCAGAAATTGATATTGATAAAGTTAATAAAATGTTAGGTATGGATGTTACAATTGTAACTACTGCTAAGACTAACGAAGAAGGGAAAGCGTTATTAGTAGAATTTGGATTTCCATTCGCAAAAAAATAAGAGAGATGGCTAAAGAATCAATGAAAGCAAGGGAAGTTAAGAGAGCAAAACTTACTGACCGATATGCAGCGAAAAGAGAGGAGTTAAGAAAATTAGCGAATAAAGGGGATTGGGATGCTATGTTAGCATTACAAAAACTTCCAAAAAACTCAATGGCTATAAGAAAGCATAACAGATGTCAACTGACCGGAAGACCGAGAGGCTATATGAGACAATTTGGAATATCTCGTGTTACTTTTAGAGAAATGGCTAACTCAGGTTTAATACCAGGAGTTAGAAAAGCAAGTTGGTAAAATAGATAATTAGAGAAAAGAATGAAAGTTACTGATCCAATAGCAGATTACTTAACCAGACTTAGAAATGCAATTTCTGCAGGACACAAAGTCGTAGAAGTACCTGCGTCGAACATGAAGAAAGAGATAACTAAAATCCTTATGGATAAAGGTTATATATTAAACTATAAGTTTATCGATGATGATAAACAAGGAATTATTAAAATTGCTTTGAAGTATCATCCTCAAACAAAAAAGAATGCAATTACGGAATTGACAAGAATTAGTAAGCCTGGATTAAGAGATTATAAAGGAGCTAAGGAATTGCCAAGAGTTCTTAATGGATTGGGAATTGCAATTTTGTCTACTTCTATGGGAGTTATCTCTAATAAAGAAGCAGCAACAGAGAATGTCGGTGGTGAAGTTTTATGCTACGTTCATTAATTAATTAGGAGGAAAGAAAATGTCTAGAATTGGAAAAGCAATAATTACTATTCCGGAAGGAGTTGAAATTAACATCGCTGATGACAACACTGTTTCTGTAAAAGGAAAATTAGGTGAGTTATCGGAAAAGATTTATTCAGATTTGAAAGTGTCAATTACTGATGGAATACTTGAAGTTACAAGACCTAGTGAATCTAAAGACCATAAAGCTCAACACGGGTTATCTCGTGCTTTGATTGCAAATATGGTTGAAGGAGTTTCTAACGGTTATTCTATCGAACAAGAATTAGTTGGTGTTGGTTATAGAGCGAAAAACTCAGGTCAGTTATTGGAGTTAGCGCTTGGATATTCTCATCCAATTATTTTTGAAATCCCAACAGAAGTTACGGTAACTACTTTATCAGAAAAGGGGAAAAACCCAGGAATAAAATTAGAGTCTATGGACAAACAACTTGTTGGTCAAGTTGCTGCCAAGATTCGTTCTTTTAGAAAGCCTGAACCTTATAAAGGAAAAGGTGTTCGATTTAAAGGAGAAGAAGTAAGAAAGAAAGCAGGTAAAACTGCCGGGTAATAAGATTTGAATAATAAAAGCAATAGTTATGGCTTTATCGAGAGAAGATAGAAGAATCAGAATTAAAAGAAGAATCCGTAAGACAGTTACGGGAACATCTTCAAGACCAAGGTTGTCTGTATACAGAAGTAATAAGCAAATTTATGCTCAATTAATTGATGATGTATCAGGAGTAACATTGGGATCAGCATCTTCAGTGAAGAATGCTGCAGCGCAAAAAGTTAATAAAACTGATCAAGCTACCCTTATAGGAAAGGAAATCGGAGGAATAGCAAAAAAAGCAGGATTTGAATCTGTAGTTTTTGACAGAAACGGTTACTTATATCACGGGAGAGTAAAAGCTTTAGCAGAAGCAGCTAGAGAAGAAGGTATTAAATTTTAATAGAAATGGCAGAATCAAAGATAAAAAACGTTAAGTCAGCAGATATCGAGTTGAAAGACAAGTTAGTTGCAATTAACCGTGTAACTAAAGTCACAAAAGGTGGTAGAACATTTAGTTTTTCAGCAATTGTTGTTGTTGGAGACGAGAATGGCACTGTAGGTCATGGGAAGGGAAAAGCAAAAGAGGTAGTAGAGGCAATTTCTAAAGCTATCGATAATGCTAAAAAGAACCTTATCAAAGTTCCAGTTATTAATAATACTGTTCCTCACACTCAATATGGTAAGGCTGATGGAGGTAGAGTGTTTTTGAAACCAGCTTCTGAAGGTACCGGAGTTATCGCAGGTGGTGCAATGCGTGCAGTTTTAGAGAGTGCAGGTATTCATAATGTACTAGCAAAATCGCAAGGTTCTTCAAACCCTCACAATGTAGTGAAGGCTACAATAGATGCTTTATCTAAGATGCGTGATGCGAATGCAGTAGCATATCAAAGAGGAGTTTCTTTAGATAAAGTATTTAACGGATAATAATAGTTAGAGCGATGGCAAAGATTAAAGTAAAACAATACAAAAGTGGAATCAATAGACCGATGAGACAAAAGCTCACATTAGAAGCTCTTGGGTTTACCAAAAAAGGTAGCATGCATAAAGTTATTGAGCACGAAGCCACTCCTCAGATTGTAGGAATGGTAAAGAAGATTGGACATTTAGTGAAAATTGTAGATTAAACTACAAAAGAATTATAGAAATGAAATTACATAATTTAAAACCTGCAGAAGGTTCCACTAAGAATAGAAAGAGAATTGCAAGAGGGCAAGGTTCTGGACATGGAGGAACTGCAACAAGAGGACACAACGGAGCTAAATCTAGATCAGGTTATAGCACTAAAATTGGATTTGAAGGTGGTCAAATGCCTCTTCAGAGAAGAGTTCCTAAATTTGGATTTACAAACATAAATCGTGTTGAATATAAAGGTATCAACTTAGATGCTATTCAAACGTTAATAGATTCAAAGAAGGTAAAAGAAATAACTCCAGAAACCCTAATTGAAAACGGACTTATCAGTAAGAACGATTTAGTGAAGATTTTGGGAAGAGGTGAGCTGAAATCAAAAATTGGTATTAAAGCCAACGGATTTTCTGCTACGGCTAAAGCAGCTATTGAAGCAGCAGGAGGTACAGCAGAAGTAATATAAGTTATACTTTACTTGGATGAAAGGATTGATTACAACATTAAAACACATTTGGGCAGTTGCAGAACTCAGAAAAAGAATTATTTATACTCTAGGGTTAATCCTAGTGTATAGAATAGGTTCTTTTATTGTTCTACCTGGAGTAGATACTGCAGCACTTAATTCTCAAGCTGCGGATGGTGGAATCTTAAGTCTTATCAATATGTTTGCAGGTGGTGCATTTTCACGTGCTTCTGTTATGGCGTTGGGAATTATGCCTTATATATCTGCTTCGATTGTTATGCAATTATTGGGTATGGCGGTTCCAGTAGTACAGAAACTTCAAAAAGAAGGAGAAAGTGGACGAAAGAAAATCAATCAATATACACGGTACTTAACAATAGTAATTTGTTTATTTCAAGCTCCAGCTTATGTCTCACAATTTGCTTTGGCAGGTGTAGCTGATCCTTCTGTTTTATGGTGGATACAAACATTAATGATTCTTACAGCTGGTACTATGTTCGTAACATGGTTAGGAGAAAGAATTACTGATAGAGGATTAGGAAACGGAATATCATTGATAATTACTATAGGTATTGTAGCTAACTTACCAGGGGCATTCTTACAAGAGTTAGGAGCGAAAGTAACTAACGGTGGTATGGTTATATTGTTAGTTGAACTGGTTGTTTTGCTTTTCGTAATACTGGCAACGGTATTACTGGTACAAGGTACACGTCGGATTCCTATTCAAACTGCAAAAAGAGTAATTGGAAGAGGAACAAGACAAGCGGTTGCAGGTGGACAAAGAAGTTATATTCCGTTAAAAATTAATCAAGCGGGGGTAATGCCGATCATTTTTGCACAAGCATTAATGTTTTTGCCATCAATGATTTTTCAAGGGACAGAATTAGGAGTCGAATTTGCTAACATGAAAGGGTTTTGGTACAACTTTACATTCTTTTTATTGATTGTAGTGTTTACGTATTTCTATACAGCAATGATGATGAATCCAAATCAAATGGCCGATGAGTTAAAAAGAGGAGGTTCATTTATTCCAGGGGTTAAACCAGGAAGAAAAACTTCAGAATTTATTGATTCATTATTATCTAGATTGGTATTACCAGGTTCAATATTTTTAGGATTTATAGCTATTTTACCTGCATTCGCTATGAACGCGGATATTAGCCAGTCATTTGCTTACTTCTTTGGAGGTACGTCATTGTTAATTATGGTAGGTGTTGTTTTAGATACATTGCAGCAAATTGAAAGTCATTTATTAAACCGTCATTATGATGGATTAATGAAAGGAGGAAGAATAAAAGGGCGTTCTACTTCATCGGCAGTGTCGATGCAGCAATCGCTTTAATTTTGGTCGTATGGTTTTCTATAAGACTAAAGAAGAAATTGAACTATTAAGAGAAAGTTCTTTGCTTGTTGGAAAAACTTTAGCAGAAGTTGCTAAGCTCATTAAACCGGGTGTAACTACTCTTCAATTAGATAAAATTGCAGAAGAGTTTATTCGCGATAATGGGGCTGAACCTGGATTCTTAGGATACGGTGGATTTCCGAATACTTTATGTACTTCGGTAAATGAAGCAGTTGTTCACGGAGTTCCAAATAACAAACCACTGATAGATGGAGATATTTTATCTGTCGATTGCGGAACGTTGATGAATGGGTTTTATGGAGATTCAGCTTACACCTTCGAAATCGGAGAGGTAACGCCAGAGATTCATAAACTACTTGAAGTAACCAAAGAATGTTTGAATAAAGCTGTAGAAGCAGCGGTATCAGGCAATAGAATTGGCGATATTGGGTATGCCATTCAAAAACACGCAGAAGATAATGGATATAGTGTCGTTAGAGAATTAGTAGGTCATGGGTTAGGGAGAGGCTTGCACGAAAAACCAGAAGTGCCAAATTATGGTAGGAGAGGTAGAGGACTAAAAATGAAAGAAGGTTTAGTTATCGCTATCGAACCAATGATTAATTTGGGACTTAAGGAAGTGTCTCAATTAGAGGATGGATGGACAATTGTCACGAAAGACAGAAAACCATCGGCTCATTTTGAACATGACGTGGCAATATCAAAAGGTAAAGCAGAAGTTTTGTCAACATTTAAATATATTGAAGAAGTATTAAATAAAAATTAGAATGGCTAAACAAGCATCTATAGAGCAAGATGGAACAATTATCGAAGCGTTGTCAAATGCAATGTTTCGTGTAGAGTTGGAAAATGGACATATTCTTACTGCTCATATTTCAGGAAAGATGAGAATGCACTATATTCGCATCCTTCCTGGAGATAAAGTAAAGGTAGAGATGTCGCCATACGATTTAACAAAAGGAAGAATCTCGTTCAGATATAAGTAATCTGGACGAATCGGAATACATAAAACAAAAGAGATGAAAGTAAGAGCATCAGTAAAGAAAAGATCAGCCGACTGTAAAATTGTACGCAGAAAAGGTAGATTGTACGTTATTAACAAAAAGAATCCTAAATTCAAACAACGTCAAGGATAGAAAACAGTAAGTATTATGGCAAGAATTGCAGGAATAGATGTACCAAAAAATAAGAGAGGTGTAATAAGTTTAACTTACATCTACGGTATTGGTAGAAGCACAGCAGCTAAAATATTAGCTAAAGCAGGTGTAGACGAAAACATTAAGGTAGACGAATGGAACGATGATCAGATCGGAGCAATCCGTAATGTGATATCAGAGGAGTATAAGGTTGAAGGATCTTTACGCTCTGAGATTCAGTTGAATATCAAGCGTTTAATGGATATTGGGTGTCAAAGAGGGATACGTCATAGAAATGGCTTACCTTTGCGCGGCCAAAGAACAAAAAACAACGCTAGAACTAGAAAAGGAAAAAGAAAAACTGTTGCTAACAAGAAAAAAGCAACGAAGTAATAAATAAGCTTAATTATGGCTAAGTCAGTAAAAAAGAAGAAGAAAGTTAAAGTTGATCCTGTTGGACAAGCTCACATTCAGGCTTCATTTAATAACGTTATCATATCATTATGTAACGCAAGCGGTCAGGTAATATCTTGGTCTTCTGCCGGTAAAATGGGATTTAGAGGATCTAAAAAGAATACACCTTATGCTGCACAAGTAGCAGCTGAAGATTGTGCGAAGGAAGCATTTGATTTTGGATTACGTAAAGTTAAAGTTTATGTAAAAGGACCTGGATCCGGTAGAGAGTCTGCTATCCGTTCTCTTCATAACAATGGAATTGAGGTAACAGAGATTAATGATGTTACACCTCAACCTCATAATGGTTGTCGTCCACCGAAAAGACGTAGAGTTTAATTATTAGAAAATTATTATAAGATGGCAAGGTACACAGGACCCAAATCGAAGATTGCAAGAAAATTCAAGGACCCTATTTTTGGTGCTGATAAAACTTTGGAGAAGAAAAATTATCCTCCAGGGATGCACGGACAAGGTAGAAGAAGAGGAAAACAATCTGAATATGCAGTTCAATTAGCTGAAAAGCAAAAAGCAAAATACACTTACGGTATTTTAGAACGTCAATTTTCTAACCTATTTAAAAAAGCAAGTTCTAAATCTGGTATTACAGGTGAACTGTTACTTCAATTGTGTGAATCACGATTAGACAATGTTGTCTATAGATTAGGAATTGCTCCTACTAGAGACGCAGCTCGTCAATTTGTTTCTCATAGACACATAACAGTAAATGGTGAAATTGTTAATATACCTTCTTACTCAATTAAGGTCGGAGAAGTTATAGCAGTTCGTGAAAAGTCTAAATCATTAGAAAAATTAACTGTATCATTAGCGAATAGAACTTCTTATGATTGGTTAGATTGGAACTCTAGTGAAATGTCAGGAGAGGTGAAAATTATTCCTACAAGAGATCAGATTCCAGAAAATATTAAAGAGCAACTTATCGTTGAATTGTACTCTAAATAATAGAGGCTAACAAAATTAAAACTATAAAAATGGCAATTTTAGATTTCCAAAAACCAGATAAAGTAATCATGATAGATTCTACGGACTATCATGGAAAATTTGAGTTTCGTCCACTTGAACCAGGATATGGCATCACAGTTGGTAACGCACTTAGAAGAATTCTTTTAAACTCTTTAGAAGGGTTTGCAATTGCTTCTATTAAAATAGAAGGGGTTGATCATGAATTTGCAACTATTAAGGGTGTGGTTGAAGATGTAACTGAAATAATTTTGAATTTGAAACAAGTACGTTTCAAAAGACAAATTGAGGATACTGATTACGAAAAAGTTGTTATTACATCATCAGGTCAAGAGACCTTGACTGCAGGAGACATAGGAAAGTTTACATCTGCATTTCAGGTTTTAAACCCGGATCATGTACTTTGTCACATGGAGTCTTCAGTGAAATTGAATATTGAAATTACCATTATTAAGGGTAGAGGATATGTTCCTTCTGAAGAAAACAAATTGACGAATGCATCTGTAGGAACTATTTTTATTGATTCAATTTTTACTCCGATTAAAAACGTTAAGTATTCTATAGAGAACTTTCGTGTTGAGCAAAAAACGGATTACGAGAAATTAGTAATGGAAATTGATACGGATGGATCAATAAATCCTAAAGATGCTTTAAAGGAATCAGCAAGAATTTTAATTCACCACTTCCAATTATTCTCAGATGAGAGAATCACATTGGATGACGATGAAAGAGCTGATTCTGAAGAGTTTGATGAAACTTCTTTGCATATGCGTCAGTTACTTAAAACAAGATTGGTCGATATGGACTTGTCTGTTAGAGCGTTAAATTGCTTGAAAGCTGCAGATGTTGAAACTCTAGGAGAATTAGTTTCTTACAACAAAAATGATTTGTTGAAATTTAGAAACTTTGGTAAAAAGTCATTGACTGAGTTGGAAGACTTAATTGAGTCAAAAGGACTTTCTTTTGGAATGGATGTTTCAAAATATAAGTTAGATAGAGAATAAAAAAATACGTGTTTGATGGAGAGGTTAATCCTCGTGCCTAGAACATAAAATTGAATTGAAATGAGACACGGTAAAAAAGTTAATCACTTAAGCAGAACAAGTTCACACAGAAAAGCTATGTTAGCAAACATGGCGTGTTCACTTATTGAGCATAAAAGAATTAACACTACAACAGCGAAAGCAAAAGCACTTAAGAAGTTTGTTGAGCCTTTGATTACAAAATCAAAGTCAGATACAACTCATTCGAGAAGAATGGTGTTTAAAAGTCTAAGAAGCAAACAAGGAGCTTCTGAATTGTTCAGAGATATTGCTCCGAAAATTGGTGATAGACCTGGAGGTTACACAAGGATAATCAAGCTAGGAAGCAGATTGGGTGATAATGCCGAAATGGCAATGATCGAATTAGTTGACTTTAATGAGTTATTACTTGGTGGTGCTGCTCCGAAGAAAAAATCGAGAAGAAGAGGAAAGAAAAAGGCTGATGATGCGGTAGCTGAAATAGCAGAGGTTTTGGAAGAGGTTAAAACTGATGATGCTGAAGAAGCAAAAGCGGAAGAAGCTACTCCAGAGGAAGAAAAGAAAGAAGACGGTGGCGATAAAAAAGAGGAATAGAAATTTATGATTCTTAATTTATATAAAAGGGACAACATTTATGTTGTCCCTTTTTTGTTGATAATTTTTTATTCTTGTTTATATAAATAGATAGATAAAATTAACAACATCACTATTTTTGTCCTATGATTCAAAAAGAGATTACAACGGTTTTATTATTGGCAGATGGAACTGTTTTTTATGGCAAGTCATGCGGTGCTATAGGCACCACAACGGGAGAAATTGCTTTTAATACTGGAATGACTGGCTATCAAGAGATTTTTACGGATCCTTCTTATTATGGGCAAATAGTTGTTATGGCTACTTCTCACATTGGAAACTACGGTGTTCAAGCACATGAAGTTGAATCAAATAGCGTTAAGATAAAAGCTTTGGTAACAAAGAAGTTTGCTCAAACACATTCGCGTTATGGGGAAACGAGTTCTTTACAAGAATATCTAGAGAAGGATGGTGTTGTCGGAATAATGGATATTGATACCCGTGCATTGGTTCGCTACATTAGAGATAATGGAGCTCAAAATGCTATTATATCTTCTGAAACCACGGATATTCAAAAGCTAAAAGCACAATTGGATATGCTTCCATCGATGAAAGGAATGGAACTCGCTTCTAAGGTGTCAACAAAAGAAGCCTATACCATGGGAAAAGGAGATGCAAGTTATAGAGTGGCATTGTTAGACTTAGGGGTAAAGAAAAACATTGTACGGTGTTTAAATGATAGAGATTGTTTAGTGAAAGTTTTCCCATACAACACTTCATTTGAAACAATTAAAGAATGGAATCCTGATGGTGTTATGCTTTCCAATGGCCCTGGTGATCCAGAACCATTGGAAGATGTAATTAATACGGTTAAGCAATTAGTAGATGCGGATTATACGATTTTTGGAATTTGTTTAGGTCATCAAATGCTGGCATTAAGCCAAGGTCTTGCCACAAAAAAGATGCACAATGGGCATAGAGGAATCAATCATCCAATAAAAAACAATATTACAGGCAAGTGTGAAATTACTTCTCAAAATCATGGTTTTGTTGTTGATATGGAGGGTGCAAATTCAAATGATAATATTACGGTTACACATACACATTTGAATGACGGAACACTAGCAGGTATTTCAATAAATAACAGAAGCGCATTCTCTGTTCAATACCATCCAGAAGCAAGTCGTGGGCCTCATGATTCAAGGTATTTGTTTGATCAGTTTATTGAAAATGTTAAATTAAAGAAACAACAATTAGTAAAGAGTTAAACGAAGCAGCGCATTATTACGCTGCTTTTTTTTTAAAGCAAAAACAATGGCATACATCGCAAAAATTCAGGCAAGACAAATTTTAGACTCAAGAGGGAACCCAACTATTGAAGTAGAAGTATTTACGGATGATGGTAGTTTTGGAAGAGCTGCTGTTCCTTCTGGAGCCTCTACAGGGGTTCACGAAGCCATGGAGCTTAGAGACAATGATAAAGGAGTTTACATGGGGAAAGGAGTTCTCAAAGCAGTTGATAATGTGAACGCAATTTTAAATGATGAGTTAAAAGGGGGTTATATTTTTGATCAAAATTTAATTGATCGCGTAATGATTACTTTAGATGATACAGAGAACAAATCTAAACTAGGAGCAAATACTATTTTAGGAGTTTCTTTGGCTGTAGCAAAGGCAGGTGCTCAAGCTAGTGGATTGCCTTTGTATAAATATATTGGAGGAATTAACGCCAACACACTTCCGGTACCAATGATGAATATTTTAAATGGAGGCTCGCACGCTGACAATAAAATTGATATTCAAGAATTTATGATTATGCCTTTCGGAGCGCATACTTTCAGTGAAGGTTTGCAAATGGGAACAGAAGTATTTCATACATTAAAAAGTGTGTTGAAAGATAAAGGAATGAGCACTAACGTTGGAGACGAAGGAGGATTCGCACCAAATTTAGGGTCTAATGAAGAAGCGATCGAAGTTGTTATCCAAGCAATTGAAAAGGCAGGGTTTAAGCCTGGAGAGGACATTCATATTGCTTTAGATGCAGCAGCTTCTGAATTCTACAACAAAGAAGATAAAATGTATCACTTTGAATCAACAGGAGATATATTAAGCTCTGATGATATGGTTAGTTTTTGGACGGATTGGAAAAAGAAATATCCAATTGTTTCTATAGAAGATGGATTGGATGAAGATGATTGGGCGGGGTGGAAAAAATTGACAGATTCTATTGGTGATAAATGCCAAATTGTTGGTGACGATTTATTTGTTACCAATGTAAAAAGACTGGCAAGGGGAATTGAAACGAATACAGCAAATTCTATTTTAATTAAAGTAAATCAAATAGGAACATTAACGGAGACAATTGATGCAGTTAATTTGGCAACACGAAATTCTTATACTTCTGTTATGAGTCATAGAAGTGGAGAAACGGAAGACACATTTATTGCAGACTTGGCAGTGGCTTTAAATACAGGCCAAATTAAAACTGGATCTGCCTCTCGTTCTGATAGAGTTGCTAAATACAATCAGTTATTAAGAATTGAAGAAGAGCTAGGTAAAATGGCCTATTACCCGGGTAAAAACTTCAAGTTTTTATAGCAAGTTTTTAACTATTAGTTATTCAAAAAGGTTTCCATCCCGATAACTATCGGAAACCTTTTTTTATGCGATTAACAATAATTATATATCTATAAAAAGGGATTTGTAAGGATGAAGGTTTCATCACTTGTTTTAAGTAAAAAAAAGCAGGACCTTTAAGGCAACTTTTTTTTAGTCAGTCGTTTAAAAGGCAACAAATCAATAAATATACAATGAAACAAGTTATTTATACTTTCGCATTCCTACTCCTCATCCTTCCTGCTCCTGTCTATAGTCAAGTTAATCTTACAGATGAAGAAGCTGCATCTTATTCAGAAAGGTTTAATCAAGCAGGTGGGACGTATCAAATTCAAATTATTGATTCAAGAGAAAAACCAGCAATTCAAATTTCTTTAATAGATCAAATTGACGCTGCTAGAAAAGAAAATGATGTGACATACATCTCTGTTAAGGAAAACATCAGAATAAAAGTATTGCCGTTGTCAGTAATTAATGCTCCCAATTTTACTGCAGTAGAAAGAATTGTTTACCTGAATTCATCTGACATATAATTTTAGAAATGAAAAATATTTTATTCTCAATTGCTTTTGCGGTTTCATGTTTAATTTCTTTTGGACAATCAAATGATTGCGCAACTGCAACTGTAATGG
Organism: uncultured Flavobacteriales bacterium; assembly: GCA_963926405.1. Classification (GTDB taxonomy): domain Bacteria; phylum Bacteroidota; class Bacteroidia; order Flavobacteriales_D; family Parvicellaceae; genus CALSMU01. The sequence goes on along the minus strand of CAWUXI010000001.1, from coordinate 4,834 downwards.
ATTTATCTTCAGGAGCTGATTGCCAAACAGGAACAACTTTAAATGCTACTAGTGCCAATATATTATACGGAGGATGCAATACTGCCTCTGTAAATGAAGTGTGGTATACTTACGTTTCTAACGGAGCTGATAATCAATTTTCTCTTGATCCTCAAGGGATGACCAATGCAGAAATTGTTTTGTACACAACAGGTTGTGCAGGCGTACTTGAATTATGTGATACGCAAACAGGCGGAACTACGTTAACCGCATCATGGGGTTTTCCAGCGGGAATTCAAGTATGGATTGCAGTAGCTTCCGATGGTGGAACAGAAGGAGGGTTTGAACTATGTGTTACCTCTACAGCACCAGCTCCAACGGGAGGAAATCTTTGTTCCACAGCAATTCCAATTTGTGATCCAGGAGCAACTGTTAATATTAATATGTCTGTACTCGGACCTTCAGGATCACTCCCTTCTTGTTTTGGTGCAGGTGCAAATAACGATGTGTTTATCGAGTTTACAGTTTTACAATCTGGAACTTTTGAATGGGAAGCTAATCCGGTAGGAACAACTAATGGAGTAGAGTTGGATTGGGCAATGTATGATATTACAAATGGTTGTGTAGGAAATGAAATTGATTGTAACTATAACTATGCAATGGCTAATGGATCTGCAAATGGAGCTTCTTCAAACCCACCAAATGGTCCAAGTGGAGGTGAGTATAATGCCCCACTTACGGTCACTGCAGGTAATACCTATGTAATTTTAGTTGATTATTTTACTGGAGGAGCAACGGGAACTATGGATTTTAATGTTACTGGAGGTACCGCTGTTATTGCACCTGATGCTAATTTCACAATAAGTCCAACCACTATTACATGTGCCCCCTCGGTAGACATAACAATTACAGATAATAGTATTGGAACACCAACATGGGATTTCGGTAATGGAAATACATATACTGGAAATAATCCGCCACCACAAACCTACCCAGCTTCTGGCACATACGCAATAACAGCAACAATAAGTGGGTCATGTACTTCTACAATGACTGAATTTGTTCAAGTGTTTGGACCTTTAGCTAGCGTTCCAGCATTTACGAATGAAACGTGTATCGGAGATTGTGATGGTGATGCATCTGTAACAATGTCAGGAGGAAGTGGTACCTACGATTATTCTTGGGCTCCAAATGGAGAAACAACTAATTCAATAAGTGGATTGTGTAGTGGAAATATTTCTGTAACTATATCTGATGCGATTTGTAATACATCAGTAACTCAAAATTATACAATTGGCGGAACCAACTGTGCTACATGTTTATTAACGAATATGACTTCGTTTACTTCAGCTTGCGATCCAGCTACTGATACATATACTACCAGTGGTATTGTTGAATTTACTGACGCTCCTGTAACGGGAACGCTTACAGTTTCAGATTGTAATGGAAATCAACAAGTTTTTAATGCTCCTTTTACAAGTCCAATTAACTATAACCTTATTGGTCAAACAGCTGATGGACTTGCGTGTGATATTACAGCTGTGTTTTCTGATGATGTAACTTGTACGCAAACGTTAAACCCAACTGCTCCAATTTGCTTGTGTAATATGGATAATTTTTTCGCTTCAATTGGTTCTTGTGATGGTGTGCTAAATACTTTTCAAGTAACAGGAGATATGTCATTTACCTCTGAACCTGGAACAGGAACTTTAATTGTAGAAGTGGATAACGGAACTACAGTTTACGATACAATAATAAATGCACCTTTTACAAGTCCACAGACATTCAGTATTTCTGGTATTCCTGCAGATGGTTCTGCCATTACGGTCACAGTTTATTTTTCTGCAGACCCTACTTGTACTTTAGTATTAAATAGTAATGCTCCTGCAGATTGCGCTTGTGCTGCAGATGTAGGTAACTTTACAACCAGTAGTAATGTGATATGTTTCGGAGATCAAGTTAACATAACAAGTAACTTGGATGGAACACCACCAGGAGAGGCAACAAATCCACCAGGTCCAACTTACGATCCAGGAGTAATTTACTTGGCATATACTTGCCCTCCTTCTGTATTTCCTCCTGATGATTTATGGGATATAAATGGCGATCCCGTTGACCCTTGTTTAATAGGTGTAGTTAGTTTTGGAAATGACTATTCAGATCCAAATTCAAATGGCGCTCCACCGAATTATGGTCTGCCATATACTGATAACACAATCTACTATGTCCCAATTACTGGATATAGCTTAGTGGATGGTTTCTATAGCTACACAAATACAAATGTTTCTTGTTATGATATGGGTGCTCCTATTGCAGTCCAATATCTACCTGAAGTTATTGGGATTCCAACGGAAGATTGTTTTGCTGGAACAGTAACTGTAATAGTTAGCGGTGGTTTGCCTGCTGTTGATGGTTCACTATTTACGGGGTCCAACCTTGTTCCCGGTACTGCTTCATTTATAAATGGAACTGCAGCAGACGGAGGAAGTATTTTAGTATCAGGATTACTAGATGGTGATAACTACTCTTTTGATATTGCCGATGCAAATGGATGTCCAATTACACTATCTGGAACATTTACTGGAATTCCAGTTGCTAATGCTGGAACAGATGCTACAAGTTGTACTTTGTCTTATGCTCTTAACCCAACGGTGAGTTTTGGAACAGGAACTTGGACCGGTCCTGGAGGGGCAATTTTTACACCGAATGCGAATACTGCAAATGCAACAGTTACAGTGCCTGGAGAAGGTTCTTATACTTTTACTTGGACAGAGGATAATGGAGGAGGATGTTTAACTGCTGATGTGGTTTCTATCAATTTCTCTAACCTATCTCAAACTTTTGTAGAAAATTGTCCATCTACAGTTACATCTACTGTTACTGGAGGTTACTTAGGCACAACTGGATTTAGCACAGCCTCAAACTTACTGCCAGCGACAGCCTTTTTTGTGAATACTACTGCTGCAAATGGAGCAACGATTGTTGTGGATGGTTTGGCCACAGGTGATATGTATTCATTTGATATTACAGATGATAATGGATGTATCGTTACTTTATCAGGAGGTCCATTTGTAGGAACTCCAGTAGCAGTAGCTGGAACAGATGATGTAAGCTGCGTATTGAATTATACACTAAACGCAACATCAAGTTTTGGAACAGGAACATGGACAGGTCCAGCAGGTGCAACTTTTGCCCCTAACGTAAATACTGCAAATGCTGTTGTTACAGTACCAAGTGAAGGTTCTTATACTTTTACTTGGACAGAAGATAATGGAGTTGGATGCTCTAGTTCAGATGATGTAATTATCACATTTTCAAATCTGACCCAGACATTTGTTCAAGATTGTCAAGGACCTACGGTAACTGCAACTATTAATGGAGCATTTACAGGAACGTCAGGTGTTGTAAATGCATCAAATTTATTACCTGGTACAGCTACGTTTGTTAATACAACAACTCCCAATGGAGGTGATATCGTCGTTAATGGCTTATTAGAAGGAGATATGTATTCGTTTGATATTACAGATGACAATGGATGCGTTGTAACCGTATCAGGAGGTCCTTTCGTTGCAGTTCCAATTGCAAATGCAGGAACAGATGATGACGTTTGTGTTTTAACATACGTACTTGCTCCAACAGTAAGTTATGGTGCTGGTACATGGACAGGAACTGGAGTTACTTTTTCTCCAAACGCTAATACTCCAGGTGCTACAGCTACTGTTGCAGCAGCAGGGCAATATACTTTAACTTGGACCGAAGATAACGGTAGTGGTTGTATAAGTGCGGATGATGTCGTAATCCAATTTTCAGCACTTAGTTATGTAAATGCTGTTGTTCAGTCAACTTGTGGGAATGCCGATGGAGAAATAACATTAGCAGCAAGTAACGGAATTATTCCTTATTCTTATTCAATAGATGGTGGAGCTACATTCACAAATACAACGGGCAATTTCACCGGTTTATTAGCAGCAACATACGATGTTGCTGTTCAAGATGCATTAGGATGTATTGTGACAGGAACGGTTGCAGTAACGGATCAAGGTGGACCGGTTATTAATAGTGTTACTCCTGTTCCTACTTCATGCACTGCCGAATGCGATGGGTCATTATCAATAAGTGCAACAGGAGCTTCTCAATTTAGTATTGATGGAGGAATCACTTTCCAAGGGTTGAATGATTTTACAAACTTATGCGCAGGAAACTATAATATTATGGTAGCTAATGCAATTGGATGTCAGGTATCAACAACTGCAGTTATTTTAGAACCAACTGTTTTAGCTTACACAGTAGTTGTTGCTGATTTGCCTTGTGCAAATCAATGCGATGGAATAATTGATATAAATGCTGGAGGTGGAACAGGAACATTACAATATAGCATGGATAATGGAATTACTTTTTCATTAGGAAATACCTTTACCAACCTTTGCGCTGGTAATTATGATTTAGTGATACAAGATGTAAATGGCTGTCAAGCGACTTCCGCGGAAATAATTACCGAACCAGTTGCCATGGCAATGACTTTAGGAATTACGAATCCTTTATGTAATAGTTCATGTGATGGATTGATTAATTCAATTCCAACTGGTGGAGATGGTAGTTATACTTACACTTGGTCAAATGGCGGAACTTTGCCATTAGCGCTTAACCTATGTACCGGTCAATATGATTTGAATATTGAAGATGGAAATGGATGTTTTATAGATACTACAGTTACTTTAGTTGGCCCTGCAGCTGCTGTTATTAGTAATGTAATTGAAGTGGATGAATCTTGCCTAGGAATGTGCGATGGTTCTTTAGAGATTGTAGCTAGTAATGTTACACAGTACAGTATAGATGGAGTTAATTTTGTGGCAGG